>NZ_JAHHPR010000069.1:0-1661 GCF_024606255.1 Endozoicomonas sp. SESOKO3 | reverse complement strand
TAATTCCTGTCGTAGTTGGGCTATCAGTTCATTTTGTTGTTGAATGACTATTGACCGATCCTGATGCTCAGAATCTGACTCCTCAACCGAACCCTCATTGTCTGAATCCTCAGAATAATCCAATGGATAGCCCAGGCTTTCTGACGATGACGCCTCTGATAATGCCGCCGATAATCCAGTGGTGAGGTCAATACGCAAAATGCTGAGTGTAAACTCTTGCATGCCACTCTCGGTAAACATAATCTGAGGTGCAGGACATGAGTGTTCTGGTCGTGATGGGCATTCTGAGCGGCAGAGGCTGGCTATATTGTTGTAGATAATGCCCAAAAGCTCGTGTGGCGCGTATCTTATCAGCAAGGTTGTCAGTGTCTCTGTGGATTCCAGCCCTGAATTGATGCACTGAAAAGCTTCTGATGCCATTGCAGTTAAACCGATTAGAAGTGCTGTCTCTGTGTCCAATGCGGCGTCATTCAATTGATGGACAATGCTTTGCGGAGAATGATATTCACTGACATTTTTAGAAAGCAATGCATTGGAAAATGCCTGAACGTAGCTTTCTCCGGTATAACGGCTATGCAACACTCTAAAGTAGGCCGAAAGTTCATCCATGGTAAGAAAATGAGGACCAAGAAAAGCAAGAAACATCAGTACTAAATCATTATTAACACCAATATCACTGAAATAATGTTCCGCTGAACCTAAATGAAAATAATGAAAACAAGGATTAGTTCTGTCATTTATGTTGACAGACAAAAACATCTTTTCAAAAAGGCTTTTTGCCATTGCATTGATTAACTCTTTATCATTCGAATTTCTTCCATTGATCTTATTTATATTTATAGTGAATATATGATGTATAAGTCTGAGTACATCTTGAATGCGATTTTTGTGAAATCGTTCATCCATGGCCACATAATTAAAATAAAAGTTTATCAGACGTTTAAAGTCTTGCTCAGTCACTTCGTAATTTTCACAAATTTCCAGTCGCCCATCTCCAGATACATGGTCAGAGGCTAAATTAAGATTGACAAAGCCAATGCGGATGTTTTCAAGTGGGCTCTGGTCTGTGTGTCTCGGTTTTCGGTTTAAAGGCAGTTTTGAGTTCGCCTTGAAATAGTCGTAAAATTCTCTAAGGATATAGGCGTCATTTGCCAGCCCCTGCTGATAAAAAAAAACACTGAAAATAAAAGCGTCTTATAGGAATACCATAAGGTCATACTTTCACCTGCTCTCGTTAAAACAACTGCACTACTACAACTGACATTTATCAGCAATAAATAAACCACTGTCGCATAATAAAGCCCTGAAGGCTGAATTATTCAGGGCTTTGGTAAAAGACAGTTTAGCTCTGTTTTAATACACTCGTGAAAACATATAGCAATCGATGCCGTTTATAGTAGGTAGCAATAATGGGCAGAAGATGTATCTCTGGCTCTCAGGCAAATACAGCCTCAAGCAATACACCAGTAATGTGCACACATTCAATAAAAAGACTTGTCGATCACCTTCATGTATGATGAAGGTGTTTCCCGGCAAAACGGGCAGTCCCTCTGCTCATGTACAATTCGCCCGGCACAACCCTCGCAGAAACCAGCGTGCCCGCAATTTTGTAACACCATAATGTCTTCCACCGGGTTGAAACAAATTGGACATTTTTTGGT
>NZ_JAHHPR010000068.1:0-3500 GCF_024606255.1 Endozoicomonas sp. SESOKO3 | reverse complement strand
TGAGTGAATTTAGTTCAAAATGGCAAATCCGCTAGCTATTGGGCGAATTTAGCTTGAATACGAAGATAAAGTGGCTGCGTTTGCGCTGGCAAACTATGAATCTCTGCTGCAGGCATTGAGCAGTGCTACTCCAGACCGGGCAGGTGAATTTGAACTCACACCGGAACAAATCAGAGCCGCTTCAACAGTCATCACGCCAACCTGGATGCAGAGCCAACTTCTAAAACACTTCAGCTTCAAACCTGCACTTAGAGATCTTCTAACGAACCCGCATTCTGTTGAGAAGATTCTGAAGCATATACCCATTGTCGCCAAATCAGTGACCAATATTTTATACAAAAACAAAAAGTTTGCTTTCCATTTCCTGGACAACATGGTCAGAAAGCTCACTGAGGTAGACAGCGAGCTCGAAGAGCTACTTCAGGCAGTCGAACTCCGCCAGCTTGAATATAAGCAGCAGCACGAATCGGATCCAGCCGATGCCAGTGATGAGATAAAACTGATAGCGCAAGGAATCCATCGGATGATTAAGGATAAACTTGCACAGATTCTTGTGAAGCTGAACGATCAGAGAAGCCTGCAACAGTCGCTTATTCAGGAAATCGAACGAATTCCTCTGCTGAGACAACAAGTTCCTGATGCCAGAAAAAAAGCCAGAAGTGTTTACAACTCCGGACTGGCGATACAACTTGGCATAGATGACTGGGATGACGCCCAACCACTGGAAAGGCAAGCCAGACGGCTCTTGGAGAAAATTGATGACAAGTGCAGCGAGGTTCTCAAAACACGTTATCACTCAACGGAACAGGCTGATGATGGTGCTGTAAAAGCAAAACTGGCTGCGATTGAAGGCCAGCTTGGTATCACTCCCATCAATGAAAACGATCTGGATGACCGCTACCGGTCCATTCAACAGCACCTGATATATAAAACAGAACAGATCATAGGGGATGACCCCTTCATACTTATCATTAAACAACGGCCCGGCGGCGGCCTGGTCCCGTTCGACGAAGCTGACCTGCAGGCCCGTGACCAGGTCAATAAGCAACAAAGCGCCCTCACAGAGGCTGAAAAAGCAGCTGAAATCAAAGCTCGCTTTGCCGTCATTGCGGAACATTTAAACATTCAGAATTTTCGTGGCGATGCAGATATTGACACTCAGCTGGCACTTCTGCTTGAGAAAATTAAGTCAATGAAATCTCATCAACCAAGACTTATGAATCTGAGTACCCGCCAAAATGACCCGCTTGAAAAATACCGCACAAAGAATATTCAAACCGAACAAATGAAGTTTCAGCATTTACTGAACAGACCCGTTCAAAACAGGTACGGTGAAGCTGACATCAAACGCCTGCAGGGCACTGTGGCAAATACTTTTGGTATAGAACTGGAAAACCCCGGAACAAAAGGCCAGATAGCCAGACTTGAAATTCTTGAGAAACTGGATGCCGTAGAAAAAGCCCTAATCCCGGCAATAAAGCGTAGTCTCTTCGACGATGTAAGAACCAGATATAACGAGATTGCCCATCATCTTGGCATTGAGGACTATAAATACGCTGCCCCCGATATTGTTAAGATCCATCTCATTAAAGAAGAACTCAAAAAGCTGTCTGTAAAACTTTTTGCACTGGGTGACCCTGACGTTAATGAGCGTATCGCAACCATTAATGCTGAACTTAACTGGCAAATGGCTCGTCTGGGATCTAAACCCCGATATGTTCTTGATCGTGAGGTAGCCAGAGCCAAAGGAGACATTGAAGAAGCTGAAACTGAGCTGGAGGAACTTCATCGCAAACTGGATGCTATTCATCGTAAAGAAGTGGCATTCACACATTCTACCGACGTCCACCCTGACACAGATAAAGATATCACGGTTCTCAATCAGGCAATGAAACACACTCAGACCGGGTCAAGCCTGACTCAGGGTGATAATCAAACCCCAAAAGACCAATTAGACGGCATTGAACGTTTTATTCAGAAAAGCGAAGACGGTTCAGGAAGACGAGTCGAGATCGTTCAGAAACTGATAGCTACTATTAGAAATCTGAAAATCCCCTTTGATAATGACCCTGATAATCTGTCTGAAGAAGATTACATCAATGCCATAGTAGACTATGCAGCCTCTTACGGTCGGGATAAGGCCGATGAAGTCGATTACCTGGGCAAATTGCCTGAAACCAGGAGACAGTACACTCAAATCACGGAGTTCCTCCATGAGCACGATTTTAGAAAAATGGAATTGGCCTATGCACAGGACGGTGAAAAGCAGGCACAAGAGGAACTGGACACTAAAAATCGGGCGATTGACCATTCCAGAAACATCGATCCGGAAACTAAAACCAAACTTAAAGACGAAAGAGATGCGCAGGCCTTGATTCTGGAATGGAGAAAGGCAGTAGTATCAGAAGCTCAGGCAAATCTGGAGGTTCATGGAGCGTCTCTCAGAGTTATTGAGGATGACGTGGGTCTCAAGCCAGAGCCCACTGCCCGCTTGGCTGAGCGTGTTGATGCCCTGAGAAATAAACAGGTGCAACTGGGAGGGCTCGATGGTACTGGCGGCATGATTCAGCAACTGACCGAGGAACAGGACAGTCTGAACAGAGAAATAGAAATCAGAAAAGCGCGAATAGTGATCTTAAAGGGAGTTTTGGAATCGGCAGAAGAGGCTATCGAAAATGAGGGTGTTTCCTTCCAGTACACGCCGGGACAAGCAAAAATACTGACCGAAATACACACCTACATGGGCGAACATTCATTCAGGAAACAGGCTCTGGAAGCCGCAATGGGTCTGGCGAAATCAGCTGAACTAAGCAGTAAGTCAATACCCAATCTTCAGACTTTTGACTTAGATGATGAATTTGCACCGATTCGCTTGCAGGCATTGGTGGGAGATCATATGACGTTTGACCGGGCCAGACGGACTGTGGAAATCTTCAAAAATCTGAAGACGACATTCACGATCAGGCCCACAGAAGATCAGTCTCTGAATCCGCTGGGAGAAGCCCAAAAGCTGGCGGAAAGGGCAAGAAGTCACATTAAAACCGGGCCACAACACTATGACGATGAAATCCACAGCATGGGCGAAGCCGCTATTCACTTCATCGAGCATGAACCAAGGGATCTGAAAAGCTTCTCGGAATACTTTGCTGCCCATTCTGTCAGTGGCAACAGGATTATAGCTCTGCTGAGTGAAAGTCTGATCAGTAAGGTTGAATTAGAGAACTATATGGAGGCCATCAGAGGTGTCGACGAATATCAGACAATGGCTGAATTTGAACACTTTCTTGGTTATAAACACGGCGTCAAGGTGCCTGAGTTCCAAAAGGTTGTCCGGATGCTGTCCGACAGAGGTACTAAGGAATTTATGCACAGTGCCTTTACTCCTGTGACAGCCACTGGCACGACGGGCATGAAAGAATCTGTTGCAGGTATGAAAGTTTACGCGGCTGCGGTCATCGCCAACTACGTTCTTGACGATATTGCCTTTGAAAACGGCCGCA
>NZ_JAHHPR010000763.1:0-1117 GCF_024606255.1 Endozoicomonas sp. SESOKO3 | reverse complement strand
ATCTGGTTCTGAGAGAAGGATTGTTCTGTGCATGAGTGTAGCGTTAGGGTCATAAAAAATAACCTTCATGCATTCATCCTGCTTCTTTAATCTCAAGGCCATTGCGTGGCCAATTGATCTATCGTCTCCTACTGAACGAAAATAAAAATTCTTTTCATCGCCTGCCGACATATTCCAATACTTTTTTACCAGCCCTGTAATAGCCTCAGAAAACTTTCCTTTAAAGAAATAATATCCATCAGAAAAGAATCCATATTGAAAATGCTCTCTGGATTCGCATGGGAAATTAGATGTATTTTCAAAGGTTTTCAGCACTTTTTTTGAGTCGTCTATTTTTTTAAACGTTTCTTTCCCCCGACCAAACACCTTTTTAGCATAAGCCCAGGCGAAATGACGGCAGCCTATTATTCCTCCGGGTGCTTTATCGTCAGAATCGGAGCGATAGACTCTACAATTAAGGTTTTTGGGGAACCAGGCATTATCAGAATTATAAATAGGGATTGGAAGAATACCGCCATCCTCCTTGAAAGCCAGTTTAACCTGAAGACTTCGCCCTTCATCATGCAGTTGATTTACCTTGCTGGTAACATAGCGAGTTGATCTCTCGCAGGCTATCGGGATGTTAATGTTATAAGCACTTAATGGTTTATGGAGTGCTTTAGTAAACCATGCATCAGGGTGTTCTTTCATCAGCTTTGTGGTGATACAAGGCAAAACGCTGACAGAATAACCACCAAAACAGGCCTTGATGCCATTAACAAGGGATGTTACGGCCCTGACTGGCATCAAGGATTCTGAATGCCTGTGCCATGAATGTGAAAGTGCCGACTGAGCACCCAGTTTAATTTGATCCATTACGTGATCCTCCACTCTTTTTTTTAATTTCCATGATCCATTTGCTATAGGATGATTTATCAAATGTCCGCCCCCAATTGCCACTGCACTCTTTCGGGATCATCATAATGCCCGGGTGCAATACGTATATAATTTCTCATCACATGGGCTGGGGCACCAAAGAACTGAACATCACATTCTTCAGAAAATTTCTTCCAATCATCAATATTAATGAGTGCTCCATGAGAGAAGAAGCTGGCTTGAAGGGAGGATGGCAGTATTG
>NZ_JAHHPR010000762.1:0-1321 GCF_024606255.1 Endozoicomonas sp. SESOKO3 | reverse complement strand
CGTACCAGTTCCACTTCATCCACAAAGTCTTCGTGAATATCACCCAGCAGCTCTTTAGCTTCTTCAGACTCAAGTCCCTTGATACGAATGTCGTCGGGTATTGTGTGTCCCTGACCCGGTGTGAAGAGGTGAATGGTGTCGGTGTAAAGGTTATAAACCCCTTTGAAGTTTTTGCCCATGCTGATCGGCCAAGTGATGGGAGCGCACTGGATTTTCAGGATGCTTTCCACTTCGTCCAACACTTCAATCTGGTCCCGGACTTCACGGTCCATCTTGTTGACGAAAGTGAAGATAGGGGTGTCTCTCAGACGACAGACTTCCATCAGTTTAATAGTACGGTCCTCGACACCCTTGGCGCCGTCAATCACCATCAGACAGCTATCCACAGCCGTCAGGGTGCGGTAGGTGTCTTCTGAGAAGTCTTCGTGTCCGGGAGTGTCTAGCAGGTTGACAGTGCAACCTTTATAAGGGAACTGCATGACCGAGGTAGTGATCGAGATCCCCCGCTCCTGCTCCATTTTCATCCAGTCAGAAGTGGCCATGCGACCGGTTTTGCGGCCTTTTACAGTACCTGCCATCTGGATAGCACCACCCAGAAGCAGGAGCTTTTCCGTGATGGTGGTTTTACCAGCGTCCGGGTGACTGATGATCGCAAAGGTTCGACGCTTTGCCACTTCGGGGGATAATCCACTCATTGATGTTTTGCCTGATTTCAGAGCTTGAAAAAATGGCGACATTATATCCGCTCTGTTGCGCAAAGCCAGACTCATCATGAAAGATTGAAATCAGGTGTTGTGCCTGATAACGCAGGACTTTTGGCTAAACCGGCCGATAACAGTTGCGAGGAGATTGGTGATAGGGAAGTGAGTGCTTTGAATCCATCGCAACGGACTTTGCAATGTTTGCAACCCCTGCTGGACAGAGGGCAGCATGAATCCACTGACATTTCTGTCAGAGGCAAGTGGCGTGGTCGGGAGGCCGAGCTGCTGCCGCTACCTGTCAGAGAACTGAGGGAAGGTGAAAAACTCAGTGCCAGTGAAGGGACTACGGCATTTGTATCCAAGTACGGCAGTTTTGTGGAAAATCAGCTTCACAATGATCTCAAAAGCAAGCCGCTGAACCAAAGAACCATTAAAAAGCTGGAAACACGTGCCACAGACCTGTTAAGAGATGTCAGAAAGCTGAATTGTAGCAGTATAGAGCTCTGGCTGGATTCCGATATGGTGGAAAAAGCGTTTGAGACTGCGACACCTTTTAAGTGGCGATCTCTTCCTTCACACGAGCAGGAGCATCTTAAGGAAGTCGTTCAGTTTCAGCTCTC
>NZ_JAHHPR010000761.1:0-1094 GCF_024606255.1 Endozoicomonas sp. SESOKO3 | reverse complement strand
GTTGTCAATCACCTGCATATCCCCCTGGGCAAGGCCTATGTTGGCCGTTTCAGTGACGGCGAAATTGCAGTGGAAATTCAGGAAAACGTTCGTGGTCGTGATGTTTTTATCATCCAGTCCACCTGTGCACCTACCAATGATAACCTGATGGAGCTGCTGGTCATGGCAGATGCTATGCGCCGTTCCTCTGCGGTTCGTATCACAGCGGTACTGCCTTACTTTGGTTATGCTCGTCAGGATCGTCGTCCGCGCTCTTCTCGTGTACCTATCAGTGCCAAAGTCGTAGCAGATATGATTGCCAGTGTGGGGGTGGATCGTGTTCTGACCGTAGATCTGCACGCAGATCAGATTCAGGGTTTCTTCGACATTCCCGTGGATAACGTCTACGGTTCCCCAATCCTGCTGGATGACATGGAACGCCAGGGTTATGAGAACCTGATGGTGGTTTCGCCCGATCACGGTGGTGTGGTTCGTGCCCGTGCTGTGGCCAAACGACTGAATACCGATCTGGCTATCATTGACAAGCGTCGCCCTGAAGCCAATAAATCTGAAGTGATGAACATCATCGGTGATGTTAACGGCCGTACCTGTGTGCTGGTCGATGATATGGTCGACACTGCCGGAACTCTCTGCGCTGCTGCTTCTGCGTTGAAGTCCAAAGGCGCAACCAAGGTGATTGCCTACTGTACGCACCCTGTTTTGTCTGGTCGTGCTCTGGAGAATGTGGCTAACTCCGAGCTGGATGAACTGGTGGTGACTAATACTATTCCTCTGAGCCCGGCTGCTCAGGCTTTGGGTCGAATCCGTCAGTTGGATATGTCCCCTCTGCTGGCCGAGTCTGTTCGCAGAATCAGTAATGCTGAATCCATCAGTGCTATGTTCCAGTAATATCAAGTGCTTACAACAATATGGGCGGCTTTTTAGGTATTCTTATAAAGCCCCCTTTTTTTGTCTTTTTGGGGGATGATCGGCGAAATATTACAAAACACTTGTTTAACTCCCCCTTCTGTCGTTCGTCAAGTACTATCAATTTTTACAGGAGTTTTCAGTTAAACTTTCATGGCTGAGAGTGACTTGGGTGGTGACATAAATAT
>NZ_JAHHPR010000760.1:0-1249 GCF_024606255.1 Endozoicomonas sp. SESOKO3 | reverse complement strand
GAAAATAAGACTGACTGCGTGAATGCACTGATCGAAGCCGAGGCAGACCTCAACGCACGGACTGCAGATGGTGCCACCGCGCTGTTCATGGCTGCCGGGAAGGGCAACACCGAATGCGTGAAAGCCCTGATCAAAGCCGGGGCAGACGTCAACGCTGCCCGAACGTCGGATGGCTCCACTCCGCTGCTCATCGCTGCTCAACAAAATAACATCGACATCCTGCAAGCCCTGATCGAAACCAAGGCGGATCCCAACGCACGAGCCACGAATGGCATCACCCCGCTGCTCATGGCTGTTGCGTTAGTCAATATCGACTGCATGAAAATCCTGATCGAAGCCAAAGCAGACATCAACGCCGCCTTGTCGGATGGCGCTACCTCGCTGCTCGTGGCTGTTGCGAAAGGCAATATCGAATTCGTGAAACTCCTGATCAGCGCCGGGGCTGATCTCAACGCTGCCTTGTCGAATGGTGCCACTGCGCTATCTATCGCAACCCGGATGGGCCATACCGACTGCGTGAAAGTCCTGACTGAGGCCGGGGCAAGGTAGGTGACAGAGGCAAGGCGGGGAACAAAAGAAAGGCGTTATGTTTTCCGGTAAACACAGCTTTCAGGTGTTCCCGTCTTACGAGTTTTTGAAATAGGTGAGATTGTTTAGCCACTGCAAACTTTGTAGCCATAGAGCTGAACTATCGTATTTTTCTTGTGTCCAATCCGTATCGCTCATTGACTAACACAGATGTTCTACTCATGGATGGCATTGCTCGCCCCCCTGTCCCCGGGGATACTCAAGTACCGCGGGAGGATACTCACTGTCCCATTTGTTTGGCCGAATTCCATGGCCGAGCTGTAGCGCCTGTGGTCGTCAAAACACAATGTTGTGGCAACCGCTTCGATCTGGACTGTATTTTGAAGTATTGTGTTGATCAGCCCATCGGCTCACGTCGGTGTGCGATGTGTCGGCAAAATCCGATGCCTGTGTTGAATCTGAACACCGGTGAACCGCACCAGGATACATTTTTTCCCGATCAGACGTTTTATCGTGCCTGTTTTGAAGGGGATTTGGATCAGGTAAACACGTCTCTGGAAGAAGGAGTCAATGTCAATGTCCATAACATTACGTGTGACGATTACACTCCCTTGATGATGGCATCCTTCGGGGGGCACAAGACGGTCGTCGAATGCCTGATCAACGCCGGGGCGAATCTCAACGCCGTCTGTAAGTACGGTGCCACCTCAATGTTCATGGC
>NZ_JAHHPR010000759.1:0-1065 GCF_024606255.1 Endozoicomonas sp. SESOKO3 | reverse complement strand
GGGGTGAACTGGCGCACACTCAGGGTATCGTTAGACTTGGCGACGGTCTGCCCGGTGGCCTCGAGTTGCCAGTGCGCAAAGGGCCCTGACTCCACCGTCAGGTTTTCGCTGACCACCCGGGTTGTGTCCCAGGCCTTGTCCGGTATCCACAGTTGGTAGCCACCCGGGGTATCGGCCAGGAGGCTGGCGGAGTGCGCCTGCACCCGGGTAAAGACCGGGTGGTTGGCCATCTCGGCCACTGTCCGCTGCTCGTCCGCCGGGCGGATCACCTGGAAGCCGGAGCTCAGCTGCTGGATGCCCCCGGGGCGACGGACGTTGGTGCTCAGCCAATACAGGTTGCCGGAATGCTGGCTGTACATAAGATAGTAAATACGCTGGCCCCGCACCACCTTGTGCACCGGCAGGTGGCCCTTGTGCAGTTCCTTCCGGACAAGCTCACTGATCAGTCGAAGACGGCTGCCGTCGTCCCCATCGACCAGTGGGCCGCCATCCAGCAGGCTGCTCAGGAAGGCAATGTAGGTTTGGGTGGCCCCGTCATAAAAACCGGTGCGAAGGATACGTCGACTGTCGTAGGAATCCACGACTCGCAGGGGAATCAGTCTTTTGTCAGTGGCTGCTACGGGGGGGGCGCTGAGCTGGCCATCCAGGGTCTCTGCCGCAATCACCCGGTGGTCCAGCTGACCGGATCGGCTGGCCGTCAACAGGTAATAATAAGGGGGCTCAAACACCAGCAATTGGGCGTCATCTTTGCCCGGCACTACCCTTGATACCTTGCTACCAAACACCGCGCCATGCTCTGTGGCGCTGAATTCACGGAATTGCCTGATGTCCCGGTTCAGGAACCTGCCGCTCTTGAAAAACACCTGACCTTTGACCTGGTCAAAAAAATAGTAGCCGATGGTCGGGTTTCCCCACACCGGCTGTAGCGGGTCACTGGGAGTGATGAGCTGGATTTCCGCGTTGTGATGAGTATCGAACCAGAGCTTCACCCGGTCTAACTTAGCCCAGTTTGCTTCGGCCAGTCCCAGCTTGTCAGGGAAGCAGGAATAGGGTGTATTGCGATAC
>NZ_JAHHPR010000758.1:0-4636 GCF_024606255.1 Endozoicomonas sp. SESOKO3 | reverse complement strand
GATATATCGCAAGGTATCACCCCGGCTCATTCCAAGACTGCGTCCGGCTTCCATCTGACCTTTATTGATCGACTCAATACCGGCTCGAATAATCTCTGCAATGTAGGCACCAGTGAAAATCGACAGCGCCGCAACGCCCGCTGTGAAACGATCCAGATGAAGAACCGTGCCAATAAAGAAATAAACAATGAAAATTTGCACCAGCAGCGGGGTGCCACGAATGACCTCGACGTAGAGTATCGAGAGATTTCTCAACGCCGGATTGGGAGAAATTCTCGCCAGTCCTGAAATCACCCCCAGGAGAATGGCAAAGACAATGGAGACCAGCGACAGCTTGATGGTCATCACCAGACCATTGGCTATGGGCCCGGCTTTCCATTCATAACTGACGGCCAGCAGATCGCCTTCAAAGACCAGATCACCGTCATAAACCTGAACGTCGGAAAATCCTTTAATAACAGTCTGCTCTGAGTCATTAAAGTCATTCACCAGGACCAGTTGCCCACTGTCGTTAGTTGCAACCGTACCGTCGAATTCTGCTCTGAGTGGATTTTCTGCCTTGTAGAAGACGTATTGAGGAATGCGCTCCCAGCGCCAGATGTAATCAATCGACTGACTTGACTTGTAGATACCCACGCCCATCAGCAGCAATAACACACCGAAGACCAGGTTCCACAGAACCTGGTTCGGCTGTTTTTCCATTTGCAACGGACGGCCGGCTACGGGTTTACTGCTCAGCACTTAGTTCAGAGTCTTCTGCCATTCGGAGCTTTCGAACCACTTGGCATAAATCTTATCGTAGGTGCCATCGGCCTTGATTTGACTCATAAAGTTATTCAACCAGTTTTCGAAGTCAGGATCTCCTTTACGAATACCCCAGGCCAGAGGCTCATGAGTGAAGGCAGTGTCCAGATGAGTCAGCTTGCCTTCATTCTGGCTGGAGTAAATCGCATTGAATGGAAAGTCGTATACGAAAGCATCTGCTTTGCCATTGGCGACTTCCAGAGCACCATCGGCTTCCGTTTCAAACAGACGGATACTGGCTTTACTCAAGTAACGCTTGGTTGCCTGTTCACCGGTAGTACCCAGCTTGGTAGCCACGGTGTACTTCTTGTTATTCAGATCCTTGTAGCTCTTGATTTCACCTTCCAGGCCCTTACGCAGCAGGATGCTTTGACCTACGACAATGTAAGGCTGGGCAAAGTTGATCTGCAGGTTACGTTGTGGCGTCAGGGTCATGCCGGACATAATGATGTCAAACTTGCCGGTCAGCAGGGCAGGAATGATTCCATCCCATGCAGTGTTGACCAGTTCCAGCTCGACGCCCATGGCTTTGGCCATCTGACGGGCAATGTCCACATCAAAACCAACAATATCACCACGTTTGTTGGTCATTTCAAAAGGCATGTAGCCTGCTTCCATACCAACACGCAGGGTTTTGCGCTCAATGATTTCGTTCAGGGTAGACTCTTGCCAAAGCTCTGTATCAGCAGCAAACAGGCTGGTGCTAAAAGCCAGCATAAACGTCAGAAATACCATTATTTTTTTCATTATTTTTCACTCCAGGGTTCCGGTTTGCCCGGAACTCAGTCACTACCAGTTTTTATAATGTGAAATAGGCTGCCAAAGCAGAACAGTATCTCGCTTTTTATCGTTTTATTCGGCCTTCAACAGAAGGTCATTTCATTTGCCTACAAGACTCGGGTATTTTACATATACAAGTCGATTTGAACAGTACTTTAGTGCTATTTAATACTGAACTGAGAAGTTCGCTAAGGTGTGGAGCAACGACCACTTGTTTTTCTACCTTTGACTTCAGGATGGTATAAAGTGCACAAAACGTTGAAGCCATCTGGAGAGTGTCTGCCATGCTGAGTCTGATTCTGTACTTCCTCATCAACGGTCTGGCTGTTTTCATCACCGCCAGAATCCTCAAAGGTGTAGACATTGAAAATTATGGCAGTGCGCTGCTGGTATCGATCCTGCTGACAGTGGTCAATACCTTTGTCAAACCGATTCTGTTTTTCCTGACGCTGCCCATCACCATCCTGACTCTGGGTTTATTTTCTTTGGTACTGAATGCCCTGATGCTGATGATCGTTGATTACTTTATGGACAGTTTCAACATTAAAAACTTTGGCTGGGCGCTGATCATGAGCATTGTTCTTTCTATCGTCAATGCAGCATTGCTCTTTCTCATACCGGGCGTAATGGCGCTGTAAAACAGAAGGAGCAGGTCCCGGGCCTGTTTCTGATTAAGATTATTTCCTGCAGACTAATACATCATTATTCGACATGGTGGATTCAAAGATTCAGAACAGGCACTTATGCCCATCTGACCATATATGTAGAACGGCGCACCTTATGTTTTCTACCTTGCTGTCGAGACATATTTGCAGAGACTCTGATGAAAGGAACCCTGATGAAAAGGATCACTCTGGGACTGGCCAGCTTCTTCGTCCTGCTCATTTTGCCACTGACCCAGACCAACGCACAGGAAGCGGCTTTGAACTTTTATTTTCAGGAAGATCCGGGTACCAGGGGATATGCGGTCACGCTGCCACTGATGCTGAACCCCTCTTCTCGAAATCAACCTATGGAGTTCAATGAATTTCCAGCTTTCAGAGTATCCGTTCAACAGAGTATGCAGAGACTGGATATTCTTTTCTACGACAAACTTTCCGGCAAGTTGCTGACCAAGGTGCGTTACCCGATAGTGAACCGCATGAAGAATACTTTTCAGACACAGGGATTTACCGGGCTTCAATATATACACCATCCTAATGGAGCTGTATTGCAGTTTATTGGAATGGTGAGGTAGGCAACAGTGTCTGATTAACCGTCTGGATCATCCTGAAACTCGTCGTCAAGATTAGAGCTCCCGCTTCTGTTCCGGGCCGGAGAGGCAATCGACACTTGAGCAGACACTATCGATATGCTCCTGCATGCTCACATTATCACAACCTTGCAGAGTGTGAGAGCATAGCGGGCAGCTGATCTGACAGTGGAAAAACGCCCAGTGATTAATCAGTTCTTGTTGCGACCCCAGTGGCAGATCAACCGTAAAATTCGCATTCCCGAACTGTTGAAGACGGCCTCCCATCAGAATCAACCGAAGCAGGGACCCCTCCCCCTCATCACCCAGACAGGAGCCGCATCGATATGAATCAATATGAGTAGCCAGATGGGTTTGCAGGGCTTGCTGGTTACTGATGGTCTCAAAACAAAAACCACATCTGTATTGCAAATGTTCATTCATATGCGAAGCAGTAGGCCGGATGTCGTCAGACTCATTAAATGGGCATTCAAATAACGGACATCCGGCCCGCTCCCGATGTGAGGCCTCAAAATGAGCGGTGTTGTCTGTCTCTGCTGTCAAAATAGTAAAACAGGATTCGAAACAGAAAGCATAACAGTGTGATGACAGAGTATTCAGGAGTTGTTGCAGAGGAAGTTGTAATACTTCCGTATGATTACAATGATGGCAAAATTCATTGACAACGCCTACGCATCGCTGTTGCAGATGCTGCGCAGTAAGATGTTCCCTGACACCCTGCTGATCGAGTTCCATCGCCTCATAATCAACAGGACACAGATTACAGTGAATTCCGGGCCTTCTTTTCTTGCCACAGCATGGACACTTGGCAGGTGAGGCTCCAAAGCGCTGATAACAGTCTTCACAGAGACCTCTGCGACAACAGGAGTATTGCCAGGAGACCCCGTTTTTCTGACAATGCCAACACAGACAAGGATTCTTTTTATCTTCAGACTTATCCTTGCGCTCATCGCCATTATTCTCATTGTGATCATCCCCCCCAGTCGAAACAGGCATAACTGACTGAGAAGCGTCCTCTTCCATACCGTCATCGTCTTCTTCATGACCCAGTCCGCTATCGGTAGATCTGCTCATTTCACCGATTCGGCTTACAGCGACACCCCACTGCAAAATTCCTGGCAGGATGCTGTAAAGAGAGATCAGACTATTAGCCTCAACCGGTTCAGAAGCCCTGTCAACAAAGCTTGAGTCCCTGGTCTGGACCGCTTTTAGCTTCAGGCTGGAATCAGCAGGCAGATAGGCATTGAGCAAGGGATTCAGAAAAATCAGCAACAGAGTTTCATGACAAAAAGACACACCCGGCTTTTCGTCCATTGCAGCCTGAGCAGGGCCCCACCAAACCAGTGTGGCCAGTGGCAGGAACATCAATATCCTTAAGGCTCTGTACACCATAAGACAGATTAATTATTTTAATGAGACTGTGAATATAGTTGCTGAGTTTCACTCTGCCAATGAGGTACTTTTCAATATGACCAGTACTCTCCGATATGAAATGAGTCTCACCGTGCTGGATCTGTAGGAATCTTGTACTTCAGATCACGCACAGACGTGTGCACTGCCTTGCCCTTCTGAGCCTGTGACAAGCAGAAATCAATCACTTGACTGTACATTACAAAGCTTTCGTTTTCGTTGTTGCCTTCTGTGATCCGCCAGGGCTTTCAAGTTGGGCAGGATCTTCTGGCACTCAGGGCAGGTTTGCTCCGGGGTGTGATATTGACTTCTGTGAACCGACAGGGCTTGAGCGTTTGGCAGGGTCTTCTGGCACTCAGAGCAGGTTTGCTCCGGGGTGTGATCTTTTCT
>NZ_JAHHPR010000067.1:0-2170 GCF_024606255.1 Endozoicomonas sp. SESOKO3 | reverse complement strand
TAACTCACCTCTCTCAGCCACAGGTCTGCCGACAGAAGAAGAACTCAAGCTACTGGAGCCGTTTCAGGAGCAGTTACCCAGTGAACTTTTCAAGCAAGCCGTCATTCTCCCCGTTTCAGACGGAAGCGGTAAAAACAGGGAGAATGTCAGGAAAGCTCTGGCTCTCTTCAAAAGAGCAGGATACCGGTTGGAAAACGGGCGGATGATAGATACAGCCTCAGGCAAGCCTCTCACTCTCAGCCTGCTGACCGAAGACCCTAAACAGGAACGTTTGTTACTTTCTTACCGTAAAAGTCTTGCTGACCTTGGCATAACATTGAACATAAAGACTCTCGACAAAAGCCTGTTTCGAAAAAGAGTCAGGGAGTCAGATTTCGAAATGGTGGACTGGTATTTCTGGCAGTCCACTTATCCGGGCAACGAGCTGTATCATATGTGGAGCAGTAAAGTCGTCATGGAAAAACAAAGTGGTAACATTGTCGGCATCAAAAACCCGGTCATTGACCACCTGCTAGCCGAGGCAACAAATGCAGACAGCTATGAAAAACTGATACCCATTGTCAGGGCTATGGACCGGGTACTGATGTGGGGCCACTACGTCATTCCCAAGTGGCATACTCAAAAGACTCATCTGGCTTACTGGCACCACCTTGGTCATCCACCACAAGACCATCTTTACTGGCTCGACCTGAGTAACTGGTGGTACAAGCCAGACAAGAATCCATGATTTTTCCATTTTGATCGCTTACCTCTCTCAATGAGCAATCTCTGGCCAAAAAGAAAATCACTATCAACAAGCTCTTGATTTGGTTTTTTTTCATCGGTAGAGTAGTTACCAATTTGCCTACAAAGACTTGCCTGTAAGCGCAGGCTTCTTTAACTTATTTTTAATGGCAACATAATGCCCATAGGCTGTCAGAGCTGAAACGTATACTGTGACGAACACACGCGAATGAGATCCGAAACTGGCTGTTCTGTTTCAAACACACGCCTGAGCAGGGTGCCGACCGGTATCAACAGTGGTCCGTTTTTCAGAAAAAGCTCCTTAATCAGGGGCTTTTTTTTGGTTTGTGCCCACCCTGTAGCTTCATCAGCTATTTGGCACCATCTCCCCATTCTTCACCCTTATTCAGGAACAGGTAACTCTTGATGGAAAACCAGCTCTATCTGAGGGACATCATTTCCATAGCAGACCTGAATCGTTCAGACCTCGAACAGATTCTGGAAACTGCCGCCCAGCTTAAAAGAGCACCACGTCCCGATCTGCTAGAGGGCAAGGTGATTGCCAGCTGCTTCTTTGAGGCTTCGACCCGAACCCGTCTCTCATTCGAAACCGCTGTACAGAGGCTGGGAGGAACCCTGATTGGTTTCTCTGACAGCAGTAACACCTCGGCCAAAAAAGGCGAAACACTGGCCGATTCAGTCAAAATCATCAGTTCTTATACTGATGCCTTCATCATGCGTCATCCTCAGGAAGGTGCGGCACGATTGGCCTCTGAATTCTCCAATGTCCCAATCATTAATGGCGGTGATGGTGCCAACCAGCACCCGACACAGACGTTGCTGGATCTTTTCAGTATTAGAGAATGTCAGGGGACACTGGACGACCTGACCATCACCTTTGTCGGTGACCTTAAATACGGCAGAACTGTTCACTCATTGGTTCAGGCCATGGCACTGTTCGGTGCCAAATTTAACTTTATTGCACCCGACGCGCTTTCAATGCCCGATTACCTGCTGGAAGAACTGGATGAAAAAGGTATTCGCTACCGCAAAGCCTGGAGCATTGAAGAAGTGGTGCCTGAGTCTGACATTATTTATATGACACGGGTTCAAAAAGAGCGCTTTGATGAAACTGAATACATGCACATGGCCTCTAAGTACATTCTGGGTGTCGAAAGCCTGAAAGGAGCCAGAGAGAGCCTGAAAATTCTTCACCCCCTGCCCCGGGTCAACGAAATAGAAGTGGCTGTTGATAATACGCCTCATGCTTACTATTTTCAGCAGGCCGAGAATGGGGTCTATGCCCGTCAGGCGCTCCTGGCTCTGGTTTTGAACAAAAGTATCTGAGGGAGACACTGCAGTGACTAACAAGCTTCAGGTTGAGGCCATTCGCAAAGGCACCGTCATTGACCATATCCCTGCCGGTCAAGGTGTTAAAATTCTGGAC
>NZ_JAHHPR010000757.1:0-2746 GCF_024606255.1 Endozoicomonas sp. SESOKO3 | reverse complement strand
CTGCAAAACCTCTGGGTGTGATCGATGGACAGAATTTTCTCCACACCGGTGCGATTCGCAAAATAGATAAAGAAGCTATCCAGCAGCAACTAGACAGTGGCTACATAGTGCTTCTCTCCTGCCTCGGTCATTCACCGACAGGCGAGCTGTTCAACATGGCGGTGGAAGAAGTCGCCACCCATACGGCCATCCACCTTGAAGCCGAAAAATTGCTTTTGTACTCACAATTTGATGGCGTCCAGAACCGGCATGGTCAACAGATCAGTCGTCTTTCCCCCCAGGAAGCTGAAAAATTACTCCAGAATCTTGATGGTGAGGACAGGAGACTGCTTTCCTCAGCCATCACTGCCTGTCACGGTGGAGTGGAGCGCGCACAGCTGATCAGCTATGAGCAGGACGGTTCACTGCTACTGGAGCTCTTTACCCGTAACGGCTCTGGCACAATGGTTTCGCGTGACCGTTATGAAGAAATTCGTGCTGCCAGTATTGAGGATGTGGGGGGGATTCTTGAGCTCATCAGGCCTCTGGAACAAAAAGGCATTCTCAGAAGACGTTCCAGAAAAGAGCTGGAACGCGAAATTCGGCTGTTCCGGGTCATTTCTCTGGACGGTATGATTATTGGCTGTGCGGCTATCCATTTGTTTTCGGGAGAAAAAGCTGCAGAGCTGGCCTGTCTGGTGATCCACCCTGACTACCGGGAGAAAAATCGTGGTGACCTTCTCCTGAGTGCTATAGAGGAACAGGCTGCCCAGCAGGGTATGGATACCCTGTTTGTATTGACGACTCAGACCAGCCATTGGTTTGTTGAACGAGGTTTTTCTGAATCCACCCAAAAGTCTCTGCCTGAGGAGAAGCGCAACCAATACAATGAGGAGAGACAATCCAGAATTCTGCTCAAGAAACTCTGAGGCACAAGATAAAGGTTTACGGAAGTTCTATAACAGTTAAATCGGAGCCTGGGGAGGAATAAGGTGGCTCATTTGCTGATCCCAGAACGCGGTTTTGGTCATGACACTTTCATAGTATTTACCAATAGCCCCCACCATCATTTCAGAAATAATTTGGTGATGATATTGGCGTCGGAGAATTAACACAGCCGCCTCCCGATCATCCATATGGTCAAACATGGGCGAGTTGGGGTTGACCTGGGCCAGTTGCTCCTGGAGCCTGACTTCTTTCATAACATCTTTATGGGATTCATGCAGTTTCAGAATACGATCAACAAAATCTTCCAGCTGATCTTTAGCCAGCCTTCTCATGGTGCCCATTTCTTCCCGCCCGGTTCTAGCCTCCTGACCCTGCCAATCCCAGACTACACTTTTGCCTGTCTTCTTTCCGATAATACGTTCAAATCGTTCTTTATTAATAGCCTCGTTATAACGGTTAACAAAAAGATCTGCCAGAAAGAAAAAACCAAAGATAATTAATCCATCCACCGTGGGCCTGGGCAGATAAGGTGAAATTTCCAATTTTGGCACACTTTCGGAAGCATGCCAGACCACTTTAAAGCCGTGTAGCATGGTTGATTTAATGGCTCCCTTCAACCAGACGTTCAAATAACTTCTAACGCCATTCTCAGCCAGTATCAGGGCATTTGCCACCCTGTTGGCATGAGTGTTAAAACGACTCCTTTCTTCTTCAGTGAGCTCCAGATCGGGCATTTCCTCTTTCAACACCCGCTCCAGCTCTTCCACAGCCTCTTTGGAAGAAATAGAGCCATCACTGGTTAAATCATCAGTCATTTTAGGGAAGACTTTTTGCAACCACCCCGTCTGTTTGGTCTTGAAGTGGTAAGACTTACCGATCACTCGAGGATCATTCGCCGCATCACTGAACAAGCGTTCTCTTTTCTCAGGATCCATGTTTTTGAATTTACAGTTCCACAGCTGATCCAGAACCGGCTCCCACTCTTGATCCATTCTTTCAACGTCACTGACTGCGGCTGTGTACAAACGTTTATAGAGTTTGAAAGCATCTTGCAGGTTGCGTCTGCGGTACAGGTATCGGGCTTTGCCCTCTTCCAGACGAATCACGGCTTCAAGATTGCTCTCATCTTTTTCTCTTTCCATCTCCAGTCTCAACTGAGCGTCTTTCTCCAGCGCAGAATAGGCATTGAAGATGCGGGTTAAGGTCTCATGACTGCAAATGTATCTCAGGCTTTTCAGGAACACGCGAAACTTCTTGTCATCCATCTCTGACAGAACACCCAGGTCATTCATTTCCAGCTTGTAATCAGCAGATGCTTCAGCCCTCTGTAATGCCCTAATGGCCTTGGTCATCCGAATCAGCTCAGTACCACCACTCCATGCACCGTACCAGGCAATATAGCTGAATAGAGCCGCCGCAGCGGCAATCCCTCCCGACACCAGACCTATTAGCACGGTACTAACTACTATGGCAGCGGAGTTAAGACTAAAGTACCTCTTGTTCCTGAGAAAATGACGTTTGATCCTGTCACGAGTATCCGTATTCTTGAGCTTGATACCACCACCTTTATCCACAACATTCTGAATATGAGTCCTGTCGACTTCATCCAGGTGATAACGTGTAGCTTTGGGTCTATCAAGTCCGGGAGGGGTTGCAGCAGGATTAGAAGCATCAAAACCACTGACAGGATCTCTTCCTTTTCTGGCCATTACCTGTTTGACCGGTATATGAGTCTCCGGTGCAAACCGCCAGCGCAACGCATTCTTGATTTCAAGGATGCGTTCAAAAGTGATATCCGTATCGTCAAGCAGCCCTGCAT
>NZ_JAHHPR010000756.1:0-1392 GCF_024606255.1 Endozoicomonas sp. SESOKO3 | reverse complement strand
CTCACAACATTGTAGTGTTGATTGACACCCAGCTTGCTCATCAGCCAGTTGACTGTGGTGCCCTGAATCAGGAGAGAGAACAAAATCACAGCCAGAGTCATATCCATAATCAGCTTTTTTTCAGGAATACTGTCAGGAATCGACAGCATCAGCGCGACGGGCACAACGCCTCTCAGCCCACCCCAAAACATAATGGCTTTGGTTTTGTTATCCACCGGACGCCCCACTGGCAGGCGGTTTGATATCGGCAGGAGCAGATAGACGACGACCAGACGACCAATCAGAACGGCAGCAACGGCGAGCAGAAGGTAGGGATAGTAGACCTGTAAGTGATTGAGATTTCTGAAAAGTAGATTTTCTTTCATCCCCAGCAGCAGGAAAATCAAGCTGTTGGCTATGAAAGCCATGAATTCCCAATAGGGCGTAATAAAACTGCGGACCTGTTCAGACAACACTTTTCCTGAACTTGTTCGAGTGACAATACCTGCAGCAATCGTTGACATGACACCGGACACTCCCAGCACATGATCAGCAATAATAAAACTGCTGTAAGCCAGAATAGTGGTATGAGCAATCTGCACAAAAGGCTCGTTTCTGCCCAGCCTCAACAGCCCATGCATAGCGATACCCATGACCGTACCAACCACTATTCCGCCAAAAAAGACCTCTATAAATGACCAGACGCCACCCAAAACAACGCCGACGCCAACGCCGACGCCGGCCTGAATAACTGCAAGAACAATCCCGAAAATAACAATAGCGGTGGCATCATTAAACAGACTTTCGGCATCCATCAGCATGGACATCCTGGCCGGCGCTCCTACCTCCTTGAACAGGGCAATAACAGCCACGGGGTCCGTTGCTGAAATCAGAGCTCCAAACAACATGGCTCCAGCCAGACTGAGTGGAGTCAGCAAATTCATGACAACCCCAATCACAAGCATGGAAAGGATTACACCAAATATGGCGAGATTAAGAACTGAAGTCATTTCACGAAACAGATGTGGGGGCTTTATATTGATAGCCGCATCAAATATCAGCACCGGAAGCAGGATATACATGATCAAGTCATGGGACAGATCAACCTTCAGCAATGGCTCCAATGCATCGGTGTATTGCGCCAGAATCCCCAGAACCATGCCGATCACTACCAAGCCAATGGTATAAGGAAACCTCAATTTTTTTAATAATATGGACGAGCTGGTAGCAAGAAGCAGCAGGCCAGCCAGTATCAGGACCTGTGTAGCAAGGCCGGTTTCGTGCATATCTAAACCTCTGGAAAAGATTCAATGAGACATATCAGGATTATGTCGGGTTGGGTAGACCTGGAAGACCAATGGCTTCCGGGGGTAACGAGAGAAAAATAGCAGCCCGCAGAAGAATATACAGCTC
>NZ_JAHHPR010000755.1:0-5776 GCF_024606255.1 Endozoicomonas sp. SESOKO3 | reverse complement strand
CCTCGAAACAGCTGCTGCAAGAGGGTGTTGATTGGCGTAATCGCTGCCGATCTGGTCAGTGGCTGGCAGCTTCCTGTCATAATCAGGAGCAAATTGACCGGGCCGCATCATTGGGTGTCGATTTTGTAACACTCTCTCCGGTCAGGCTCACAAACACGCATCCAGGCTGTGAGACATTAGGTGAGAAGAAAGCTGATGAGCTGACTGATCGCTGTCCACTACCCGTTTTCTGGTTGGGAGGAATGGAGCTTGCTGATCAAGAGAAGTTAATAGACCGGGGTGTTCAGGGAATCGCGGCTATTGGTGCTTTCTGGTCCCAAATTCATTGAGACCCTATACTAGTCTTAATTAAAATGAATAACTTTTTGCAGGGAAGCAAATGTCTCATCCTAGTATCGGGCCCGGTGGCAACAGATCAACATCAGGGCTACCCGCTGATTCAACCTACCAATCCCCGTCACCTTCTGGCCAGGACACGCTGGGAAGAACGATAGGTTCACGGGAAGATCCATCTGGCACTGAAGGGCTGCATCAAGAATCTTCAGCACAGGGTCAGCGCCCTATTCAGGATCGAGAGGTTGCCTATTACAAAGAGACTGGGCAGGTTGGTCGAAATATTCTTCCATCTATTAATGACAGACCCTTCAGCGAGTATTGGGAAGAGTTTCCCGGGCCAATTCGCCGGGGGGTTGTTGATCACCGGTTAATGCGTGTCAAAACCGAAGCAAGGGGAATAGATAAGGAATCAGATTCTCCGAAAACTAAGAAAAATCAAGGACTCTGGCATATCAAAACACTTGGGTATGAATCGGGTACTGAAAAATTCAAACGGCTGTTGCAAAAAGTAATCTACCTGATCACCGGAAAACCCTACAAAGCTCGTTTCTACGATAATCGAAAAGTGCTGGCTCAAAGAGAGTGCCTTGCTGCCGAGGCCTACAAGAAAGTTATGCATTATGGGCAGGAATACATGCATCGCTACAGTCTGGATGAAAAGCGTCAGGATCATTGTGTGGCATCCAAAGACCTTAAAGGTTTCTATCCTGGCGATACTTACTTTCATAAAACATTATTCCCTTCCATTTGCCAGTTTGCTGATGACCATAATCCGGTCACCAATCTTGTCATGAGGCGTTTTCTTCTGGGCGATCAGGATTATCTGAAACTTGATAATTACTTATTCAAGCACGCCGAAGGTGATGAGCTGATGAACGTTGAAAAGGGGGATGAGCTCATCACTGGCAAGTTAGTCAGCATTGATTTTGGTATGTCTTTTTATAATCAATTTTCCCTCCCGAAGAACTGCACTATGGATGAATTTACCCAGAAGCTTTTGCAGCCATCAAGATTGCACAGAGTTCAGTATCGAGGAAAGAATACTCTGTTGACTATGGTTGAGCAGATGCCAGATGATCAGGTCAAAAGATCGATAGAGTCAGCATTGCAGAGAATTGCCGAGCTGTCAGATCAGCATTTGAGCGAGCTGGCTGAGCATATGCATCAACCAGAGCTTCGTGAGGCCATGTATGAAGTTCTGGAGTTTAAGCGCTCTCAGGCAAAAGCCCTCTTGAATCAGGGCTCCTGGCCCGAGGAGCTGGGTGTAGGCAAAGGTTTCTCAGTGCTTTAGATGGTCATCGATCTCGCCGGACAACAGATCATCAAAAGCAGGGTCTCCGGGAATCGAGCGCTCTTCATTTGCCCAGGCTCCCAGATCAATCAACTTGCATCGTCGGGAGCAGAAGGGTCGAAACGTGTTTTCTTTCTTCCATTCCACTTCTTTGCCGCATTTTGGGCATTTCACAGTCGTTGGCATTGAATTAGTAAACCGCAAGGTCGTGCGGCTTCCAGCTGGAAGCCGGGATATTACTGTTCGTCTTCGGGAGGCTTGGGAGCGACAGGAGTCTGCGTTTTCTGCTTCTCAACACCTGAATCACCCAGCAGGCCGAATGACACGGTATAGAGCAGTGAGGGGTCGACATCACCGAAGGACTGATAGCCGATGAATTCCCCCTGGTCATTGAGCAGTTTCGAATTCGGGAAGTTCAGTTTCAAAACATCAAGGGCTTCATTCGCAGGCTCTGTCAGCCCCAGTCGTTGATAACCTTCCACTATGATACCCAGTGCAGGCTCTACTGCCGGGGTTCTCTGCATATTTTCAACAACGTACTTGCCACGATTCACTGCCGCTACGTAGGCTTTACGTTTCATGTAGTAATTGGCTGCATGAATTTCATAATCAGCCAGACGATTTCTCAGGGCTACCATCCGCTGACGGGCATCCGGTGCGTATTTGCTGTCCGGATAGCGTGTCAGTAATTCACGAAACTCGTTGAAGGATTGACGAGCCTGACCAGGGTCGCGCTTTGTGTTGTCCAGTGGCAGGTAACGTTCGATGAGGCCCATAGCAGCCGTATTAGAGGCCAGGCCTTTGATGTAATAGGCATAGTCTGCATTGGGGTGCTGTGGGTGCAGGCGAAGAAAACGGTCCGCTGCAGCTCTGGCGGCTTCAGGCTCTACATTCATGAAATAGGCATAGACCAAATCCAGCTGAGCCTGCTCCGCAAAAGAACCGAAGGGATAGCGTGACTCCAGTGCACGCAGATAGTCTATAGCCTTCGTATAACTCTGGTTATTCAGCGACTGGTTGGCCGTCTGGTAGAGCTCGGCCTCAGTCAGGGATTCCGGGATCGTTTTTTTCTCAGGGGTCGAGGAGCATCCTGCCAGAACCACCGCAGCAAGGAACAGACCTATCAGGCGCGAGTATGTGGTTTTGAGTATTGTCATGGTGTTTACAGTTTCCTTACTCCGGCATGATTGTGAGGAGAGCTGGTGCTCCCCACGAACTTAACAGCAGGGAAGCAGGTTGATGATAAAGTTTTGAGCATAGTCCAGCCAGACCCAGTGATGTGATAAACTTCCCGCCTTTATCCAACCAATTTAAACACAGTCCGCCGTAAAACGAAAAGAAACCGGGTCTATTAATATCAATCTACTGCTTTCAGGAGGCTGAACATTTTTATTGACCTGTTTTATTGCAGCATTTGTCCTTCGGTGGCTGAGATTTTTTTGTTGATTGACACAGGGGTCTGACCGGGAATAGCGCTCGCCCAGGCCCCTCTAACCTGAGAAGTATTTGATGAGTGAGCAGATCAATCAGCAGGTCGTTGTGCCTGATGAACTGGGAAGCAAAAGACTGGACCAGATTGCGGTCAGCTGCTTTCCGGACTTTTCCAGAGCACGTCTTCAGGAGTGGATCAAAAACGGTGATTTGCGGGTGGATGGCCAGAAGAAAAAGCCTAAAGACAAGCTGATCGGTGGCGAGCAGCTAACACTCAGTGTTGAAGTCGATAATGAAGAACGCTGGGAACCTGAAAACATCCCACTGAATATTATTTATGAAGACGATGCCATTCTGGTCATCAATAAACCGGTGGGAACGGTGGTTCATCCGGCGGCAGGGAATTACTCAGGTACTTTGTTGAATGGCCTGTTATATCATTACCCCGAGATGGCCTCGGTGCCCAGGGCGGGCATCGTGCACCGACTGGATAAGGATACCTCGGGGCTGATGGTGGTGGCCAAAAACCTGGCAGCTCACACCGATCTGGTGGCTCAGCTTCAGGACCGAAGTGTCAGTCGTGAATACGAGGCGGTGGTTCAGGGCGTCATGACGGCTGGCGGAACGGTTAATGAACCGATTGCCCGTCACCCGACGCATCGTCTCCGGATGGCGGTGGTACCCAGCGGCAAACCCTCTGTGACTCATTACCGGGTTCTGGAGAAATTTAATGCTTATACCCATGTCCGCTGTAAACTGGAAACGGGGAGAACTCACCAGATCAGAGTACATATGAGCCATATTCGTTTCCCGTTGGTGGGGGATGATTTGTATGCTGGCCGCCTGAGAATTCCAAAGGGATGCTCTCCCGTTCTGGAAGAGATTCTCAGAGGCTTCAGGCATCAGGCTCTTCATGCCGGGAGACTGGGCCTTATGCATCCGGTGACAGATGATTATATGGAGTGGGAGGCACCTTTGCCGGATGACTTTTCTGCGCTACTGGATGTACTAAAAGAAGACGCTAAAGAGTCCTGAGCAGGATACCCTGTTTTTTTTCGGGGAACTCAGGTTCCCAAGGCATCGTAATAGAGAGAACCGAATATGTCTGAAGATCGTTACCTGCTTCCGGACTGGCCTGCGCCCGAAAGTGTGAGGGCTGCTGTAACACTGAGAACCGGGGGTTACAGTCGGGGCGCTTTCAGTAGTTTCAATCTGGGGCTGCGATCCGGTGATGATCCTGATGTGGTAGAAAAAAACAGGGCGTTGCTGGGTGAGAACCGTCAATGGCGGTATAGGCCTCAGTGGCTTAAACAGGTTCACGGTACTAAAGTGGTCATGGCCAGGCCGGATAACATTGAGAGAGAAGGTGATGCGGTTTGGACAGATAAGCAGGGGTTACCCTGTGCTGTCTTAACGGCGGATTGTCTCCCGGTTATTTTTTGCAATAGATCCGGCACCCATGTTGCTGTTTCTCATGCCGGTTGGAAAGGGCTTCAGGCAGGCGTCCTGGAAGCCACGGCTGAAGCTATGGGCGATGAACCCGACCAGTTAATGGTCTGGTTGGGTCCAGCCATCAGCCAGTCTCATTTTGAAGTGGGGCCTGAAGTTCGTGACGCTTTTCTGAATTCTGATCTGCAAATGGAGACGGCTTTTATTCCAGGCCAAGGTGACCGTTGGTATGGCGATCTCTATCAACTGGCAAGGTTTCGGTTGGATAAGCTGGGCGTGACACAAATCAGTGGCGGCAATTTCTGTACCTACAAGGAGGATGACCGCTGGTTCTCTTACCGGAGGGATGGCGTCCAGTCCGGACGTTTAGCCACATTGGTCTGGATTGAATAGATCGGAAGTGCTCTCAATGAGGGCACTTCCTGTGGCTCACTACTAGCTATAATAGCGCTGCCTCAGTCCTTCAAATAAATTGGCAAGATCAGGCGCTGGAGCGGGTGACTCGCCCGGGCTACTTTCCGACCAGGCTCTGTGAATGTGATTGGCACCATCATTCTGTTTATACACTCTCTTCAGATAGTGGTTGTAGTTTCTGCTGGCTACCGTGTCTACGTGGTACCAGTGAGCTTTCGTCCGACTGTGACTGATATCCAGCAACACATAGCCTTTTTCACTCTGGTTTGTCCACTTCAAGTTCGGCAGAGCACCGTCCAGGGCCAGTGAGGCCACTTTGGCAAGACCTGTCTTTTCAGAAAACCCGGATGTGACTGCGGGGGTCCCAAACTCTCCACCCAGTGCGCCAAAACCTGAAATCCGTCCGTAGTGAGGAAAGCGCGGTTCAGGCGCCAGATCAAAAGCCCATGAGCTGTGAGTGTCGCCGGTCAGAACCATCAAATTATTGATACCCTGATTTTGAATGTGATCAAACAGTCGCTGTCGGGATGCCTGATAACCATCCCATTGATCCATGAGGATAGGAAGATTCGAATTGATGGTGAGTTGTGACATCAAGACCTGCTGTCCAAGTGCCCGCCAGCGAATCCCTTCGTTCATGGATTGGCTTAAGCCATTATGCAGCCATTGCTCCTGATCCGTACCCAACAGGCTTCTTGACGGATCTTTAGCGGCTTTGGCAGACAATGGCAGAGCCTGCCGGTCTCTCCCCGTCAGTCGGGTGTCCAGCATAAAGAGATCAATCAGGTCACCAAATCGGAATCTCCGATAAATGGTTTTTTGTCCAAACTGGTCAACAATGCCACTCTCCCTGAT
>NZ_JAHHPR010000754.1:0-1754 GCF_024606255.1 Endozoicomonas sp. SESOKO3 | reverse complement strand
GGGTACTGCGGATCATTTCCATTGGGCTCTGGACGTATTGTTTCGGGAAAAGCGTCTGGCCGCTTCGGTGAGAACCGTTATTAACTTCCTTGAAATGAAGCCGACGACGTCTGCTGATGCCTTTGTGCAGGGTCTGGTTAAGTTGCACACCGATTTCTGGAAACAAATGCAGGACTCAAATCTGCGGTCTGCGCTGCAATTGCAGAAAGCGGATTACCAGATGTTGGAACAACGAATATCCAGTTCCGGTTTACCCGCTGAAGACAGAGACAGGTTATTGCTGGATATAGGTTCTATGAAAAGCCCACCAGACCAAAGTCCGGCCACTGGCAGAACACCTTCTAATGCCGGGAATGCCCATGGCAAAAAAATCACGCCGAACAGTCCCGGAGCTCTCAGAGAAGTTCCACCGGGTTCCTACGACGATAGTAGCTTGAAGTCCAGGATCGCGATCCTGTTCTCTGCCGAATATCTCAAATATGCCCGGGAAAACGATGTCCCTGACAATGATATGCAGTCATTGGAGGAGACCGTTACCAAAACGCTTCGATGGCTCAGAACCACCACTAAATACAAGGCCTTTTCCAGTGCCTTGAATGAAGGACGAAGCCAGGTCTTTGGAAACCTCCAGACTCTGGTGGACAAAGGGCTTATTGATGGTTCTGCCGGTAGCGGCTTCAACCAAGTCAAAATACCCGACTCTGTTCGGCTATTACTGGTCGTCACTCCTCCTGGTTCAGCCGATGCAAAACCGGTTCTGGTCAACAATGCCGGTTCTGTACTGAAAATTGATCCGAGCCAGACTTTCAGCACAGTCAGACATCCGGTTTTGCAATATTATGCTTTATCAGGCCTGATCACCGATTTTATTGTTGCAACAAATCAGTTGAAAGGAATCAGCAGTAATACTGAAACCATTCAAAAAAACATCCTGCATGAACTGGGCGTAGACAGCGCTAAGAGATTACAAGACAGTATAAAATCTCCAGAAATCCCTGAAGACATTCATAAAGGGCGAATCGGTCTTGAAATAGAGTACGATGACACAACCGTGGATTTCGCACCGAGAAAGAGGCTTGCATATACAGAATATGATAAACGTAAGCTATTTAACCCTGATTATAATAAGCTGTCTATAACGACAGATGACAATTATGGTCTCTCTGTCATTGAAATCGTTACCGGACCAGAACCTCTCTCAGTTTATTCAACTGCATCCTCAGCTCTATTTCGTGCTACCAATACGATAGCCGCTGTTTTAGTGGAACCACCTGAGAGTGATTTAACTGTACACAATATAGTTAAAGCTTATAACGACAAGCTGCTCGGTAAGAATCCCACAGATGATTTAAAAGAATACAGGTTATTCAAGTTTACAGATGTAAATCCTAAAATCTCATTGAGGCCCAGTGTTAAAGGGATAACGCCATTACCTTATCATCTTCAGGTCAATTTTGGGGTCGAACTTAGCAGTATTGGGGATACAACGTCCTATATTCCCTCTCTTATGGTCCCTAAAAGAACTCATTTTTTAAGAGGCGTTTTTGAGCGGTGCCAGTATGAGGCTGATAAAATTTTAGAAAAACTGGATCTGAACTCCGACCTACTGAGATCGACCTTTACCGCTCATTTATATAAGCAGACATTAGACAGTTCAACCAAAGATTTCATGATGGGGAAAATAGGTCCTAAAGACTCTCCCATCACTCAACTTGAAGGATTACTGAGACTGGGTACCGCTGATTTTTTAATGA
>NZ_JAHHPR010000753.1:0-1811 GCF_024606255.1 Endozoicomonas sp. SESOKO3 | reverse complement strand
CCCGTCAGTATCTGGTGGTCGAGGAGCCTGCCAGAGAGCGTCTGCCAAAGGTGCTGGAAAACCTTTCGCAACTGACCAAAGAGAACACGGCTCTAAAATCTGGATTATCTGCCACTGAGGATGAGCTGGACAATGTTAAAGGTACTCTTGAAGAGACCACCGGGCTGTTGGACGACAAAACCTCTGAGTTTATCGCCTTGAGAGAAGCGACCGCTGATCCTCAGGCACTGGATCGTCGGAACAAGCAATTGATGGAAGAAAATTTACAGTTGAAAAACCGGATTGAGGTAATAGAGGCTGAAAATAACCAGCTGATTCGGAGTAGCAGTATGCGCTGGTATCTCTATGGAAGTGGTACGATCATAATAGGTATTCTGCTGGGTTTGTTCTTGCCAATGATCCGATTCCGCAAAAAGCCTGCTTCCGACTGGGTTTAACCGTCTTCCTGAAGGTTTGAAAGAAGCCCCTGATATGACACGATCGGGGCTTCTGAAAGTAGCTGGATGCTGTCAGAGCCTGCTGGAAGTAGCGAGATTCTCTTTGGCCGGACTAGCATAAATCAGGAACGGTCATTGTGTCCGAGATCCCGTTCAGGATCTATCAGGTCACGGACTTTCTGTTTGATCTGCTTGGGTTGCGGAAAGCCGCCGTCCTGTTTTCTTTCCCAGATCTGTTTGCCGTTCAGGGTGATGACAAAGACACCACCTGTTCCGGGCTTCAGTCTCACCTCTCCCAGATCGGTGCTGAACGTACTGAGCAATTCCTGAGCAAGCCAGGCGGAGCGGAGCAACCACTGGCACTGGCTGCAATAGTTTATTTCTACAATGGGTTTTTCTGTCACGGTTTACTGCCTTGCAAGAGTTGAGTGAGTGATAGGTTCTATTTATTTTTGCCAGTGCCCTCTGTTCCTTCCTGGCTTGCTCAGAGTGTTCGGGAAGCCGCTTCAAATCCTACCATGAGTGTATCAGTCGGGCACGGTTAAAAGGCATTTTTTACTCAGCAGGCTCCTGATAGAATCTGCCCGTTAATGCAGTGAAGGAAAGGCCATGACGGTCATTGTAAATCCCGATATCGAACAATATTGCCATGACATTACCGGCGGTGAGTCGCCACTTCTGAAAGAGCTGGCCCAGGCGACAGAAGACCGGACCCGCTATCCGGGAAATATGTCGGGAAGAATGGTGGGGCAAACCTTGAAACTGCTGGTAGCCTTAAGTCACAGCAAGAGGGTGTTGGAAATCGGCATGTTCACCGGCTACGCGGCTTTATCCATGGCTGAAGCCCTGCCAGAGGATGGTGAAATCTATTGTTGTGAAACTAATCCTCGTGCCATTGCTATTGCAGAGGAATTCTTTGACCGATCACCCCATTCTCATAAGTTGAAAGTACTGTTTGGCAAAGCATTGGAAACCATCCCTACCATTGAGGGAGAACTCGACTTTGTTTTCATTGATGCCGACAAGAAAAAATACTTTGAATATCTGGAGCTGATTCTCCCCATGCTGAAGCAGGGAGGCGTTATTGTTATTGACGATGCGCTCTGGAAAGGCGGTGTATTGAACCCTCTGGATGAGCGGGATGAGGTGATTGCAAAGCTGAACCGCTATCTGTCTTCCAGGGCGGATCTGGATAATGTTCTTTTACCCGTCAGACATGGCCTTCATGTGGTACGTAAGATCTGATTTTAATCCTCTTTTTGACATTGTTTTAAATCTGACAAGTTTCTGGGGCATTAGTCCAACTCACTATTTGCAAAGAAAGATATGTTCTAGACGATCCATTGCCTCCCGGGAACCTCATCACCTATAGTT
>NZ_JAHHPR010000752.1:0-1617 GCF_024606255.1 Endozoicomonas sp. SESOKO3 | reverse complement strand
ATGTCCACCTCTTAGAACCTCAGGATTACCTGCCCTTTGTCTATCTGATGAAACGCAGCTATCTGATTTTAACGGATTCAGGTGGTATTCAGGAAGAAGCACCATCACTTGGTAAACCCGTTCTATGCATGAGAGATACTACAGAACGACCTGCTGCTGTTAAAGCGGGTACAGTTCGACTAGTTGGAACATGTGATGAGACCATTGTTAATGAAGTCAAGAATTTGCTTGATAATGAGATGGCTTATCAAGTTATGAGCAATGCAAGCAATCCGTATGGAGATGGGAAATCCAGCCAACGAATATTACAGGCTGTTCTGGGTAAAGATGTATCCATGAGCATGTTTATAGAGCAGGAATTAAGAATCGCTTAGCAAACAATCAAGTTTTTTTTGATCTTAATTCCATTTAAATTTCACTCACAAAATCACTATTCACTAAAACAACTAGCATGAACTACAATACAATCTCTGTTATTGGCCTTGGCTACATTGGTCTACCTACTGCTGCTGTTATTGCAGGTAATAATATTAAAGTAGTAGGCGTTGATGTAAACCAACACGCTGTGGATACCATTAACCAGGGTAAAATCCATATCGTTGAGCCAGGTCTGGAAGAGCTGGTAAAAAGCAGTGTGGACAAAGAATATCTAAAAGCTTACACCACTCCGCAAAAAGCCGACGCTTTCCTGATGGCAGTTCCAACGCCTTTTAAAGGTGACGATCACGAACCTGACCTGAAGTACATTGAAGCTGCATCAAAGGCATTAGCTCCTGTTTTGGAAAAGGGGAATCTCGTTGTCCTGGAATCAACTTCACCTGTCGGTGCCACTGAAAAAATGGCAGCCTGGCTCGCTGAAGCTCGCCCAGATCTGAGTTTTCCTCATCAGGTCAGCGAGGGTGAAAAGTCCGATATCCAGATTGCCCACTGCCCTGAGCGTGTATTGCCAGGCCAGGTGATACGTGAACTGGTAGAGAATGATCGCATTATTGGAGGTATGGATTCATTCAGCACTGAAGCCGCTACAGCTGTTTACAAATTATTTGTAAAAAAAGGCGAGTGCATTGCAACCGAAGCACGCACTGCAGAAATGAGCAAGCTTACTGAAAATGCCTTCCGTGATGTTAATATTGCATTCGCAAATGAGCTGTCGCTGATCTGTGATAAACAGGGCATCAATGTGTGGGAACTGATCTCACTTGCAAACCGACATCCCCGTGTCGATATCCTTCAGCCCGGTTGTGGGGTTGGTGGGCACTGTATCGCAGTTGACCCTTGGTTTATCGTTAACCAGAACTCGGAAACTGCCAAAATAATTCATCAGGCACGCCTGATTAATGACTACAAGCCAAACTATGTAGTTGAACAGGTTGAGAAAGCTGTAAACGGCATTGAAAATCCAACGATTGCCTGCCTTGGTTTGGCATTTAAACCGGATATTGATGATCTTCGTGAAAGCCCTGCTCTGGAAATTGTGAAGAAATTAGCAACCAATGAAAAATACAACATTCTGGCAGTAGAGCCTAATATTGAAGAGCTTCCAGAAACACTGTTAGAAAAAGAAAATATTGATCTGGTGACTCTGAATGATGTTGTAACTGAGGCTGACATCGTAGT
>NZ_JAHHPR010000751.1:0-1029 GCF_024606255.1 Endozoicomonas sp. SESOKO3 | reverse complement strand
GTGACAACGATTCTGGAAAGGTTGGATAGACACAATATTCAATACTTTGGTAAGGCCACTCCAGACCTGATCTGGCCGATTACGAGGCAGCAGTCACTCAAACAGCTGCGCTACTTCTGTCAGCATGGGCTTCCACGGTTCGGACAGTTTCAGGACGCTATGACTCACCAGAGTGACAAAAAATGGAGCCTATACCACTCCCGTCTGTCCTTTGCCCTGAACAGTAAAATGCTGACCCCTGTGCAGGTTATTCAAGCTGCAGTCAAAGCCTGGCAGGCAGACCGGGAGTCCATCTCCATTGCTCAGGTTGAAGGATTTATCCGACAGATTCTTGGCTGGCGAGAGTACGTCCGGGGCATTTACTGGGTCAACATGCCGCAGTATTCCTCTCTCAACTATTTCAAAGCTAAGCGGGCATTGCCGGACTTTTTCTGGACCGGCGAAACCCGAATGACCTGTCTTCAGGAGGCTATTGGTCAGTCTCTGGATTATTCCTATGCCCACCATATCCAGAGACTGATGATCACAGGCACATTCTGTTTGTTGGCTGGCGTCGACCCCAGTCAGGTTGACGAGTGGTACCTGGGCATTTATGTGGATGCTATCGAGTGGGTGGAGCTCCCAAATACCCGTGGTATGAGTCAGTTTGCAGATGGTGGTTTGCTGGCTTCAAAACCCTACGCCGCCAGCGGTCATTACATCAATAAAATGAGTGATTACTGCAAAAGCTGTTACTACAATGTGAAGCAAAAAACCGGCGAGCGAGCCTGCCCATTCAACGGCCTTTACTGGCACTTTATGGTGAAACACAGAGCGCAACTCAGCAAGAACCCCAGGCTCGGCATGATCTACAAGAACTGGGACAAGCAGTCCGTCGATGATCAGGCTGTCATCACCCGTCAGGCGAAGGCGTACCTGAAGAAAATAAACAGGCTGTAGTTCGATACAGCCTCAGAGTTTAGGGCTCTGTCATGGCTGAAGAGTGGCCTTACCAAAGTATTGAATATTGTGTCTATCCAACCTTTCCAG
>NZ_JAHHPR010000750.1:0-4093 GCF_024606255.1 Endozoicomonas sp. SESOKO3 | reverse complement strand
AGCAGTCACCTTTCGTGCAACACACCCATTCACTGGCAAAGCATCTTAAAACCTCGCTTTAATGTATTTACCTTTGGAAGCATTAAATAGTCCCCCTGCCATTCAGTTCCAATGTGCGAATGATCATCTATGTCAGGCACATAACAGAGATAGTAAACCAACCAATAGCTGTAACTCTTCGGACGTGGTCGCCTCAGACGGGGTCGCCTCAGAATCAAAAGATGCCGGGACAGCCGATACAACCCGACCTGCCGGGCAAACCTCGTGCAACGTAATAGAGGTCGGTGAGGATGGCCTGCTGCGGCAATGTGGGAAGCTCTGCAGGAATGCCAGTGCTCTGTCGGATCACAAAAAAAGACATCGGAAACGCAAGCCTCTCGATGTGGAGCACAACGAGTGAAGTTATGTCTGGTGCCATCTTCTGCTTCAGCGAAAGGTCTCTGAGAGAAAAACATACTAATTTTCTTGATCTATCCTTCCTCTCTGTCAATCTGAACGCAAGGATAGAATTATTAAAGGCTCACTCTTTGGGACACTGCTGTTGCTAATATCGTTGTCTGTCGTCTGTCAGGCCGAAGCGTTGACAAGACATTTTATTGTCAAGCTTGAACAGGATGCAGGCTCTCCAAAACAGAACATTTTCATAAAGCCTCACCGGTGTATAGCACCGGGCGACTCGTCAGGCTTCACCGACACCTACGACTACGCAGGATCAACTTCGCTGCTTGATGAAAATCGGCACAGGTTTGGAGGTTATGGAGGAAAAACGATCATCATGGAGTCGCTTTCATGGCAATGGCTTGATGGCCCTCATCTTTTGGTAGCTTATAATCTGATCCTGACCACCAAAGATGCCCCTATAAGCGTCATCTCCTGTTCATGGTTACCTGTAGAAGTCGTTTTCGCTGTCGGCTGGCTTTTAAAAAGCTATTGGAACCTCTGTTCACCGCTGTTTAAACCGATTAAACAACAGGTGGCAACCTCCGTGCTGACAAAGGAGGGTTATATGTTTGCGATCACAACTGTGATGCCCGGCTCTGGAGATAACCCACCTCAATACACGCCATCAGAATCGTTCGGCCAGCAAGTCCCGTCAGCCATCATCCACCCTAAAGGCTACTTCACTCATCTCCTGCATCCTGACTCTGATGGTGGTAACGGAGACCCTCATCATTACTCGCACACTTTAGGTTTAAGTTGTTTCGTTCACCCTTGTCATGGCGTCTGTCAATTCCGGCCATCAGGAACATCAGCCGGACAAAGTTCAAACCCTCATTCGGTTAATAAACACTGCCATGGTTGCATACACTATTTTGATTCTGGATACGCTTCACGTTCAATGACTGTAGGGCTCACATCTACTACTGTCCCTGACGGGACACTCAATGAAGATGTGCAAATCCCCGGGAATTTATCTGCTAAAGCTGATGACCAGGTTATAATCGATGGGCTACTCAGTCTGGGAGGTCATAGTCTTCCAGAAAAAAATGGAATTTCCTGTACGATTGCCCATTCCTCACGACTAAAAGGTTTTTCATCTCTCGGTTGTCTCATCACCAGAGTGGCTAGCCAATGGCAACAAGCTCAGTCAGATCACACAAAAAAATACGACACTGAACAAAAAAGCTGTGACGTGACCGTGGTCGGGGAGGATGGCCAGAAGCGACCGTGCGGTAAATACTGTAAGAATTCTCAAGCCCTGTGGGATCACAAAAGCAGAGTCCATAGCGAACAAAAAACCTGTGACGAGACAGTGAACGAGACGAATGGCCAACAGCGTCCATGCGGTGCAGTTTGCAAGAGTGCTCGATCCCTGTCATGTCACAAAAGCAAATACCATAGAGGGCAACGAATCTGTGACGAATCAGTGATTGGGGAGGATGGCCAGCCTCGACCATGCGGGACGGTCTGCAAGAATGCTAATGCTTTGTCAGTTCACAAAAACAGAATCCACAGTGGGCATAAAACCTGCGGCGTGATCGTGGTCGGAGAGGATGGTCAGCAGTGGTCATGTGGGAAAGTCTGCAAGAATACTCGGGCCTTGGCAGATCACAAAAGCAGAGTCCACAGCGGTCAACAAACCTGTGACCTGACCATGGTCGGGGAGGATGGCCTGCCGCGGCCATGCGGGAAGGTCTCTAATAATGCTTACGCCCTGCTAAGTCACAAAAGAAGAGAGCACAGAGGGCAACAAACCTGTCACCTGATCGTGGTTGGGGAGGATAGCCAGCAGCAAGGATGCAATGCGGTTTGCAAGAGTGCAATATCTTTGTCGCATCATAAAAGACTAGAGCACACCGGGCAGCAAGTCTGTAATCTCACAGCAGTCGGGGTGGATGGCCAGTCGAGGCAATGCGGGAAGGTATACAAGAATGCTCGCAGCCTGAGTAATCACAAAAGAAAAAAACACAGCGGGCCAAAAACCTGTGGAGCAAAAGTGTTTGGCGAAGATGGCCAGCCACAGCCATGCGGAAAGGTCTGCATGAATGCTCAAAACCTGGCAGATCATAAATTCAGAGACCACACCGGCCATCAAACCTGTGACTTCACCGTAGTCGGGGAGCATGGCCAGCCGAAACCATGTGGGACAGTCTGCAGGAATGCTCGAGCCCTCTTTAATCACAAAAGAGTGCATCGAAAACGCAAGCCTGTTGATTTGGACCAGAACGATGACCTCAGTCCTTGATCTGACACCCGTCCTTTCAGGAGGTTTTCTTGATCTATCCTTTCTCTCTCAGAACCAGAACTCAAGGATAGAATTATTAAACACTCACTTTTTGGGGCACTGCTGTTACCACTGTTTTTGCCATTGTTGTTACTGTTGCTGTTTGTCGTCTGCCAGACCGAAGCATTGACAAGGCATCATATTGTCGAGCTTGAACAGGATGCAGGTTTTCCAGAACAGAACATTTCTAAAAAACTTCAACGGTATTCATTATCAGGCACCCCGTCAGACTTTACCGGAACCAATGGCTACGCAAGACCAAAGTCGCCTGATGAAAAACAACGCAGACCTGGAGGTTACGGAGCAAGAGCGGTGATTATTGAGACGATTTCGTGGCAATGGCTTTATGCCATTCATCTTTTGGTTGCTTACGAACTGATTATGACCACCAAAGATGCTCCTGCAAGCTCATGGCTATCTGTTGAAGTAGTTTTCGGTGTTGTCTGGCTCTTAAAAGGCTGTTGGAACCTCGATTCACCGCTCTATAAATCGACTGAACAACAGGAGGGAATCTTTGTGCTGATGGAGGGAGATCACCCGTTTGTGACTATTACCATGATGCATGGCTCTGTTGAAAACCCACCACAAAACTTGCCATCAGAATCATCCTGCCGGCAAGTCCTGGCAGCTAACAGCCATCCTGCTGGCTCTTTCACTCAACTCCTGTATTTTGACTCTGGCGATGGTACTGGAAGTCCACAAGAACATTTGCACAGTTTAGGTTTAAATTGTTTCGTTCACCCCTGTCATGGCGTTTGTCAATTCCGGCCAGCAGGAGCAACACCCGGACAAAGCTTACGCCCTCATTCGGCCAATGAAGACGACCTTGGTTACAGACACTATTTTGACCCCGGATACGCTACACATTCGATGAATGCAGGGCTGGCCTCTGGCACTGCCCCTGATGAGCGACTCAATGATGATCTGCAAATGTCTGAGAGTTCACCTGTCACCGATGATGACCAGATTATAATCGATGGGTTACTTAGTCTGGGTGCTCGTACTCTTCCAGAAGAAGGCGGGATTTCTTGTTCGGTTGTCTGTTTCACAGGCCCAATGGGTATATCAGCTTCGAGTTGTCTCACACCCGTAGCGACTACCCATTGCCAACAATCCCTGTCAGATCACAAAAAAAAATACGACACGGAGCAAAAAATCTGTGACCTGATTGTGTTCAGGGAAGATGGCCAGCAGCGGCCATGCGGGAAGCTCTTCAAGAATGCTAATAGCCTGTCGTCTCACAAAAGTAGAATCCACAGTGGGCAAAAAACATGTGATGTTATCCTGGTCGAAGAGGATGGTCGGCAGCGAGTCTGCGGAAAGGTCTGCAGAAATGCTCATGCCCTGTCAGATCACAAAAGCAGAGAC
>NZ_JAHHPR010000749.1:0-24345 GCF_024606255.1 Endozoicomonas sp. SESOKO3 | reverse complement strand
TCGCAAAACAATGAATCGGCAATCCTTCAGATATTGCGCGGTTTCACTGAACCACCATGAACTTTCAACCTTTGAAATCAGGGAGTCTCTGTGCTCCCTTTCTTGCATACCCCTGTCTCAATTAACCGTTATAAAAGATCCTGCTTTACTTTGACCGAATTTAACCGATCTACACTGAAGATAAGAAAACACACGAGCTGAGGAAGTCCCATGAATGATGATACCGTCAAGAAACTGGCCCTGATGATTGCCGCTAACTGCACCCGTAATTCGGTCCTGGAAGAGGCTGAAAAAGCCAAAGCTATCTCAGAAGAGCAGATGACACAGTTTAACCATCAAATGTCCAACCGTATCTATACTTTCCTGACGTATCTTCTGAATAAACCGGCCGAAGAGTATTCGGTCATGATTAAAGAACTCTCAAAAAACTATCCCGAAGCCTGGGCCCTGCCCGATCTGGATAAGAGCCTGATCAATGCGGTAGCGCAGTCCTCTCTTCCGTCTTTACCCCATTGAGCCACAAACTGATCTATCTTGAAATGTTTTAAATAGATACAGAAATGGCCATGAACCTCAGCTCTTATCAATGTTATAAGCCCTCGCTGTCGGGGCTTGTACTAAGTCTCCTCCTGACTGCCAGAGCTCTGGCTGCTGACCCGGCATTAAGCCAGCAACAGCTGGAATCACTGTCGGCTCTGCTCTTAGCAACAGGCACTCCCCACAGAAAAGAATTTAACTCTATGGTCGAAGCCACACAGCAGTGGCGGAGAAAACCCGGGCAGGAGCGCTGGGAGGTGGGAGACCTGAAGCTTTCTGATGAACAGAAAAAAAAGGTGATGATGCACCTGAAAGCCCTGGGCTTAATCTATAAGCAGAAACCCGATAAAAAGCATTTTGATTACGCTCTGTTGCTGGGTGCAACAGCACCACGAATGAAAAGTCGTTTTCAGCATCTTGTCTCGCTCTGGAAGGAAGGCGTCCGATTCGACAAAATCATTTTTTTATCAGGAGAGCGCCCCATTCAGGACAACATCGACCTGACAGAAATACTGGTGTCTGAAGTGATTGGCCAAGAGGCTTCCAAAGATAAAAAACAAAAGGCCCGTCCTGCGACGGAAAAAGAGGCCGCCAGGATGGTCTATATGGCCACTGAGATGCCTGATGACATGAGAGCAATCCCTGTCGAATTCTTCTCAACAAGCCGAACCTGGCTGGTGGATCGATGGCAGCGCGGCAACACCAGAGACAGTTTCAAAAACTGGGCGAACAGTAACCCCAGACCCGGCTCTGCCCTGATCGTATCGAACCAGCCTCATCTTCTTTATCAGCAGGAGGTCATCCGACAGGAATTACCTGAAGGCTTTACTACCCAGGGAACGGCCCAAGAGGCAGATCCTGGTGGCCAGATCGTCATGTATCTGGATGCTTTAGCCCTCTGGCTCCAAAACCTGAAGATCAGAACAACCCGGAGAACAGACTAACTAAACCACTTTACTTCCCGGCCGAAAAATTCTTGTGCAGCTTTTAGTAATGCTTTAGCACCTGCCTTTTCGCACTTCTGACTGAATCCATGGAAGGACTCTATGCACCGACATAACCGTACCTCTGACAGTTCGCTTCTGGATCATGCCACGGTCATTAACCCCGTAAAACTGTCAGACTTGGCCACTTTAATGGACGAAGTCGGTATCCCTCACTCCTATTCCCTTGAGTCACTGATCTCTGCTTCTCAACAATGGCGCCGACAACCCGGTCAGGAGCGCTGGGAAATGCAAGACCTGCCTTTATCAGCGGATCAGCATGAAACGATCATGGATCACCTTAAAACGCTTGATCTCGTTCAGGAATTGCTCCCTTCTTCCACAAATTATGAGTACAGCTTAATTCTGGGTGCCACCGTTCCCGGAATGGAACGAAGACTCAACCACCTCTCCAGACTCTGGCAGGAAGGTGTCAGGTTTAACAAAATCATTTTCCTGGTAGGACAACGTCCATTGAAAGAGGACATTGATAACATTGACAATCTGGTGACCAGTGGCATTGGCAGGCAGGCTCAGGGAAAAAGTGCCGATGCAGCCCGTCCCATCACAGAGACAGAAGGCGCGGTTCAACTGTTTGCAACCATGAAACTTCCGGAGGAGATGAAAAAGCTACCGGTAGAATTTATTGACTCCCCCAGGGTCTGGAAACAGCGTCACTGGCACAGAGCCAACACGCGGGACACCCTGATTCAATGGCTGAAAGCCTCACCGGCTCCCGGCAAAACACTGGTCATTTCTGACCAGCCCCATGCTCACTATCAACTGGAAGTGGTGAAACAGGAACTTCCTGAAGCCTTCCAACCTGAAGTGACCGCTCAGACAGCGGATGAACAGACCCGGATAATACTTTATCTTGATGCACTGGCTCTCTGGCTTCACAACCTGCGGCTGCGAGTTAACTGATATACGACTCTCCCCACCTTGGCATCAGTGACTGTTCGATGTCCAACTGGCTTAGTATTCTGGCCACCACAAAATCGACCAGATCTTCCACGCTTTCAGGCTTGTTATAAAATCCGGGTGATGCTGGCAAAATCACTGCCCCCATTTGGGTCAACTTAAGCATATTCTCAAGATGAATTTCTGAATACGGTGCTTCTCTGGGCACCAGAACCAGTTTTCTGCGCTCTTTCAAAGCGACATCTGCCGCTCTTTCGATCAGATTATTGCTCGCTCCATAAGCTATAGACGACAAAGTACCTGAACTGCAGGGACAGACAATCATCTTGCTGGGCGCGCCACTGCCTGAGGCTACTGGCGACATCCAGTCTTCATGACCCAATAATCTGATCTGTCCGGCTCTGGCTTGGCAGTAATCAATAAGAACAGCCTCAGCTTCACGATCACCGTCAGGCAGATGAAGAGACGTTTCGGTTTCAATCACCACCTTTGCGGCTCTTGAAATCATACAAAAAATCTCTGCCCCGGAAGCGACAAGACACTGCATCAACCTGAGTCCGTACTGGGCTCCGGAAGCCCCGGTGATAGCAAGAGTTATTCTCTCAGCCAATGTATTAACCTTTTTCTATTGCTGCTTCGTTAAGCGCCACCAGCAGACGCTGATGAATTCCCTCAAAGCCACCATTACTCATGATGACCAGATGATCACCACTCTCAGAGGTTTCGATCAGATAGTCGATAATCTCCTCAGTGGACGACATTACACGGGCAGGTACAGGGCTTTTATCAATGAAATCACCCTTCAGCCACGCAATATCTTTGGGCTGAAACCAGACAACTTCGGACGCATTCTTAACACAATCCGACAAAGCATTGCCATGAATGCCCATTTTCATGGTATTGGAACGCGGCTCGATAATAGCCCGGATGCGGTTATTCTGATGTCGGGCACGTAAGCCATTCAAAGTGGTTTCAATAGCCGTCGGGTGATGGGCAAAGTCATCATACACTTTGATGCCTTCTATATCTGCCAGCAATTCCATTCTGCGTTTGACCCCCTTGAACAGGCCAAGTGCTTCACAAGCCAGAGCAGGCAATACCCCAACGTGCCGGGCAGCGGCCATTGCAGCCAGACCGTTGGCAACATTATGATCACCCGTCAGCGACCAGTCTACCCGGCCGACCACCTTCCCCTGGTACAAGACATCAAAAACACTGCCGTCAGGCTCAATCAGGCGGGTCGTCCACTCGACTCCCAAGTGCTCCCGTTCCGACCAGCACCCCATTGTCAGAACTTTGTTCAGGGCTTCGCAGTCCGCCGGAGAAATAATCAGGCCATCGCCTGGTATCGTTCTGACCAGGTGATGGAACTGCTTCTGGATGGCATCCAGATTGTCGAAGATATCAGCGTGGTCAAATTCAAGGTTATTCAGAATGGCTGTTCGGGGATGATAGTGTACAAACTTGGAGCGTTTGTCGAAGAAGGCCGTATCATACTCATCAGCTTCGACCACAAAAAACGGAGTCTCTCCCATTCTTGCCGAAATACCAAAGTTAGCCGGGATGCCACCGATCAGAAAGCCCGGCGCCATGCCGGCATGTTCCAGAATCCAGGCCAGCATGCTGCCGGTTGTGGTTTTGCCGTGAGTGCCAGCGGCTGCCATCACCCATTTGTCTTTGAGAATGTGCTCGGCAAAAAACTGAGGACCCGAGGTGTAAGCAAGCCCCTCGTTCAGAACATATTCCACAATGGGGTTCCCCCGGCTCATGGCATTCCCTATCACGACCAGATCCGGCTTATCGTCCAGATGTTCGATATGATAGCCCTGCATCAACTGAATGCCCTGTGCCTCCAGCTGTGTGCTCATGGGGGGATAGACATGTTCATCGGAACCACTGACCCTGAAGCCAATATCCCTGGCCAGAAGTGCAAGGCTTCCCATAAATGTGCCGCAGATTCCCAGAATATGTATGCGCATATCATCCTTACTCATCATCGGTCGCTGGCGGCTCTGGTGGCCGCAAGCGGTTCTGAAAACGGTATGGCCACTGTAAAGTCGTTTTGGCCGTTCTTTTAAGACTCTTTCCTTACCTTTTTACAGAAAAAATTCCGCTAAATAAACGGACAAACAGGCTTGTTTTAAGTATTATTCGGAGCGAAACCCGCTTTACCTTAGAACAACAGAAACATACAAAGTCAAGATTACTATTCAGCGAGAGCCACTCAGGATGTCAATCAAACATGCATTTTATGCGCAGTCAGGGGGCGTAACAGCGGTTATCAACGCCAGTGCCTGCGCCGTTATCGAGACTGCACGTCGCTATCCGGACCAAATTGGTAAGGTCTATGCGGGCTATAACGGTATTCTGGGAGCGCTGAGGGAAGAGCTGATCGACACCAGCTATGAATCCCACGAAACCATCGGAGCGCTTCACCGGACCCCCGGTGGAGCATTTGGATCGTGCCGTTACAAACTCAAATCATTTGAAGAGAGTGAAGCAGAATATCGCCGACTGATTGAAGTGTTTCAGGCACACAATATCGGCTACTTCTTTTACAACGGTGGTAACGACTCCATGGATACTGCTCTGAAGGTGTCCCAGCTCAGTGAAAAAATGGGTTACCCCATTACTTGCATTGGCATTCCCAAAACCATCGATAATGACCTGGCGGTAACCGACAACTGCCCCGGATTTGGATCAGCCGCCAAATACCTTGCGGTTTCCACCAAAGAAGCCAGCCACGATATTGCCTCCATGTGCGATACCTCGACGAAAGTCTTTGTCATGGAAGTGATGGGTCGCCATGCCGGCTGGCTGGCGGCGGCTGCCGGACTGGCAGCCCGTCAGAATGGTGATCCTCCTCACATTATTGTGTTCCCTGAAACACCACTGGATAAAGAAAAGTTTCTGGCCAAGGTCAAGAAAACCGTGGATGAAGAAGGTTACTGTGTGATTGTTGCCTCGGAAGGCGCCAAGTACGCAGATGGCAGCTTTGTCTCGGCCTCGACCACGGTCATTGACTCTTTTGGCCACCACCAGCTCGGGGGGGTGGCACCTGCACTGTGCACCATGATCAAGCGGGAACACGGATTCAAATACCACTATGCGGTGGCAGACTATCTGCAGCGTTCAGCCAGACATATTGCCTCAAGAGTAGATGTTGAGCAGGCTTATGCGGTGGGTAAAGCGGCCGTTGAACTGGCGGTCACTGGCAAGAACGCCGTAATGCCCTGTATCACCCGTGAATCCAATGCGCCCTATCGATGGTCTATCGGTGAAGTTCAGCTCGAAGAAGTAGCTAACTACGAAAAGAAAATGCCCATGGAGTTCATTGATGCTGAAGGCTTCGGCATTACCCCGGTCTGCCGGGAATACCTTGAACCTCTGATTGAAGGTGAAGAATACCCACCTTACCTCAATGGTCTGCCACGCTTCGCCAAGCTCAGGAAAGTCATGGTTGAGAAGAAGCTCAACAATACTTTTGATGGCTGAATAAACGACGCCCGGATAAGCAGTCACAATTTATGGGGCTGTTCCGGGCACACCACAGGCTCCCATACCAAAATACACCCTGCACAAGGCAGGCCGCTCTGCAACGATTTCTTGCCATGTTCTACCTTTGGTTTTCAACAGAAGGTCTTTAAAAAGCATTCGTGCTTTCCTGGTCTACACTTTCTGCTCCACAAACCAGAACGTGTAAATGATAAAACAACCATTCTTTGCAGTACTGCTGTTGCTTCTGCCTTTGTCTTTCACCTGTCAGGCACAACTGTTGACTGAACGCTATATTGTCGAGCTTCAACAGAATGGAGGTTCTCCAGACAAAATCTTTTCTATCAAGCCTGACCGACATACATTACCGGGCAATGCTTCAGGCATTAACAACAAAAACGGCTATGCGCGGTCAGGCTTTCTGGCAGATGACCCACCATTGGGACTCGGCGGTTATGGGGTAAAAACGGACATTATTGAGTCGATTTCATGGCATTTGCTCTATTCAGCCACTCTGCTGGTTGGTTACAAACTGACCCTGACCTTCAGTGACCACTCTCCGGGCGCCAAAACTGATTCGTGGCTGTTTGCAGGTGTGTTTATCAGCATCGGCTGGCTTTTAACAAGCTATTGGAACCCTGACTCGCCTATTTTCAACCCGATTGGACAACCAGAGGCGAATCAGGATTACCCGTTTGCGATCAACACTATGATGCTTAGCCCCGAACATAACTCAAAACAAGTTCAGCGATCAGACTCATCCGGCCAGCAAGCTTCAGGTTCAACCACCCAACTGACAGGCACTATCATCAGCCATCGGCATTCTGACTCTGGCGGCAGTAACCGAGACCCTGAACAACGCCAACATACTTTCGGTTTAAACTGTTACGCAGATAACTGTAATGGCGTTTGTCAATTCCGACAGTCGCAACCGACACCAGAACAAAGCTCAAGACCCGATGAAGACTTCGATCAACGGAGCTACCCTTCCCCGGAAGTCAGATTCTCCTTTTCGCTCACCCAGTTAGCGTCAGCCTCGGTAGCAGGGACTTCACAAACACAACAAATAACCACACAAACAACGGAACTGCCTCAATTGGCGCACAGAAAACCTCATTGTTCTCAGGCAGGCAAGGTAAGAGCCCTGCCGGCTTACCGAAAAAGAAGCCACAACAGGCAATTAGCCTGTGACGTACAATTTCGCGATTTATCTGGTCGGCCGCATTCATGCGGGTCAGTCTTCAACAACGCTAATGCTCTGCTGGCTCATAAAAGTCAATACCACGGCAGGCCACAAATCTGTGACATACCAGAGATCGATGAGAATGGCCGGCAGCGACCCTGCGGTTGGCTCTTCAGAAATGCCAAAGCCCTGTCGGTTCACAGAAGCTCAAAACACACCAGACAACATATCTGTGAAGAGACCGTGGTAGGGGCGAATGGCCAGCAGCAACCATGCGGGCGACTCTTTTGGTATGTTCAAGACTTGGCGGAGCATATTAGAGAGTACCACAGACCCAGACCTGTTCATGTGAATCGGAGTAATCGAAGTGCAAGAGGATAAACAGCGATTTATCTGACACCCACTCTTTCAAAACCTTTTGGAAGGGTAGCTCAGCTTTGCCCACCGCTTTTGCAACAATTTCTTTGATGAAGTGTGCGGTTTTAGCGAAGCGGTCCCGGACTATCAAAAGACACCACTCGCCTAAAGAAAGATCTTTGGCAGAAAAATACGCTTAATTTCTTGGTCTATTCTTGCACTCTTTACACTAGAAAGTGCAAGGATACAATGATTAAACATTCACTCTTTGCGGCGCTGCTGTTGCTGTCGTTGTTTGTCACCTGTCGGGCTCAACTGTTGACAGAACATTATGTTGTCGAGTTTCAGCAGAGTACAGGATCTCCGGACAAAGGCTTCTCCATAAAGCATGACCGGAGCAGATTGTCGGGCGAGCCTTCAGTCATTGTCGACACCGACGGCTATGGAGGATCCGATTCCCTCACTGATGACAACCCACACCGATCCGGCGTTTTCGGAGTAAGGATATCCACTATTGAATCGCTTTCGTGGCAATTGCTCTACGCCACTGGTCTGCTGGTGGGTTATGAACTGATCCTGAAAACCAGAGACGGCCACCCAAGTGCTAACCCTTGTTCGTGGTTACCTATGGAAGCATTTGCCGCTGTCGGTTTGCTTTTGAAAAGCTACTGGAACCCCGATTCACCGATGTTTAACCCGAGCGGACAACACCCGTTTGCGATCACTACCATGATGCTTAGCCCCGGACATGGCTCACAACAAGGCCAGCCACGAAAATCATCCGGCCAGCAAGGCTCAGGGACAACCACCCAACATACAGGCACTATCACTAGCCTCCAGCATTCTGACTCTGACGACGGTAACGGACACCCTGAACAACAGCAACATACTTTGGGTTTAAATTGTTTCGTAGATAACTGTCATGGTGCTTGTAAATTACGACAATCACAGGCAACACCCGAGCAAAGTTCTATGCCCAATTTGGACAGTGGAGACCAGTTCACTTTCATAAGCCATGCTCCTGATCACCATGCAAATGACCAGCACAGCAGAGCAGACCAACAAAAACACAGCACTGTTCACCTTTCCTCGTCAGGCGCTGAGAAAGCACCGTCGTATAGTGAAAAAAAATACCAAACTGGGCAGGCAACTTGTTTCGCAAAAATAGTCAGGAAGGACGATCAGATGCATTCAGGCACAGAGAAAACACAGTCGTATAATGAAAACAAATACCAAACTGGACAGGCAACTTGTTTCGCAACAGTGGTCGGGAAGGACAGCCAGATGCAGTCATACGGGATAGCCTGCAGGGAGTATTATCGAGCCATGTCGATGCAAAAAAGAAGAAAGCCCAACCAGAAAATAACCTGTGACGAGACAGTGAGGGAGAAGTATGGCCAGCGTCGGCCATGCAAAAAGGCCTGCATGAGTGAAAGAGAACTGGAGCTTCACAAAAAAAGAGACCACAGCGGGCAAAAAATCTGTGACGAACCACTCGGGTACGGGGTCTCTGGCCCACCGTGCCATAGAGTTTTCAGTAATGCTCTCGTGCTGGAACGTCACAAAAGAGACTTCCACTGCATTGGAAGAAGATGTATGGAGATAGTTGTCTCAAAGGATGGCAAGCAGCAACCATGCTTAAGGATCTTTAGTCGTGCTGAAGACTTGAGATCTCACAAACAGAAAGCGCATCAATCACAAAGTGAAGATAAGAAGGATAAATAGCGATCAATACCCACCCTTTCATCCAAAGGCACTGCTCGTCTAAAGCGATGGCTGAAATCATTCATCTGTTGCTCGGATGACCAGAGATCACGCTGTCATTGCTCACCGACGAGTGCACAGTGTTTCAATAGATTTTTCGCAGAAGGTCTTCAACATAAAGATTCGCTTATTTTCTTGGTCTATCCTTGCACCCTTCAAATCAGAAAATGCAAGGATACAATGATTAAACACTTACTCTTTGCGTTACTGCTATCGTTATCTGCCTCCAGTCAGGCTCAGCTGTTGACAGAACATTTTATTGTCGAGCTTCAAGAGAGTGCAGATTCTCCAGACAAAAGCTTTTCTTTAAAGCATTACCTGCCCGGATTGCCGGGCAACCCTTCAGTCATTGCCAATGACAACGGTTACGCAGGCTCAGACTCCCCCACTGATGACAAACCACAAAGCCCCGGCGTTTACAGAGTAAAAACAACCATTATTGAGTCGATTTCGTGGCACTTGCTGTGCGCCTCTTCACTGCTGTTGGGTTACGAACCGATCCTGAAAAACAGAGACCACTATTTAAGCTCTGAGTTTTATTCGCAGCTATCTGTGGAAGCGTTTGCAGCCATTACTCTGATGTTGGGCTCTGGAAATAACCAACAACCACACCAGTCATCAGAATTACCGGGGCGACAAGCCCCACAAGCCACCACCCACTCTACAAGTTTTTTCACGAGCCTCCCGTATTCTGGCTTTGGCGGCGATAACGGAGGCCCTCAACAACAATCACATACTTTGGGTTTAAATTGTTTCGTTCATCCCTGTCATGGCGTTTGTCAATTCCGACCAATAGAGGCAACACCCGAACCAAGCTCATGCCCCCATTCGAACGATGAGCAATGCCTTAGCTGCATATTCCATTTTGAGCCTGAAAACGCTACACAGTCTCAGGAAAAATCGCTTTTCGCACTATTGAGTGAACTCAATGACAAACAATTATCATTCTATTACGATCAACCATTGAAGCCACAGCCGGATGACCACAGTGGGAACCTGACCAATAGCGGCAACCTTACAGGGGGGGACGCCTCAATCTCAGTGGCTGCAGTGGCCACTGACACGCTCGAGAAATTGTCTTCCACCGCTGATAATTTTGAGTTCATTTATGAGACACTCGATCCATGCGGTCTTCTCGAAGAAGCCGGGTTCTCGCTTGTATCCACAGACACTCTTCCCCTGGTGGAAACCTCAGAAACACAACAAACAACCACTGAGTCACCTCAATCAGGTCAGAGCTATTCTCATCTTTCCCAGACAGGCACATTACCGACTCTGCCGGATCACAAAAACAAAAACAAAAACAACACCGAGCAAACGACCTGTGACGTGACAGTGAACGGCGAAGATGGCCAGTCACGGCCATGTGGGAAGTTCTGTAAGAATGCTCGATCCCTGGCATCCCACAAAAACAAAGTCCACAGCGAGCAACGAACCTGCAAGGTAACCGTGATCGGTGACGATGGCCAGCCAAGGCCATGCGAGTCGGTTTGTAAGAATGCTGGAGCCCTGTCGGTCCACAAAAGCGCATATCACACTGGGCAAAGAACCTGTGACAGAACACTGACCGGAGCCGATGGACTGCAGCGACTATGCGGCAAAGTCTGCATTAATGCTAAAGCCCTGTCGGGTCACAAAAGAAAAGATCACACCGGAGAGCAAACCTGTGACAGAATACTGATCGGAGAGGATGGCCTGCAGAGACCATGCGGCATGGTCTGCATTAATGCTAAAATCCTGGCAAATCACAGAAGAATATACCACACCGGAAAACAAACCTGTGACCTGAAAGTAGTTGGGAAGGATGGCCAGCAGCAATCATGCGGGAAGGTGTTCAACAGTATACATGCCCTGATGAAGCACAAAATAAGACATCGAAAACGCAAGCCTGATGATTTGAATAAAGACGATAACTTCAGCCCTAAAAAAGGTAAAGTAAATAAGTAACGATCTGATCAGACACTCGCTTTTTAATGAAGGTTTGCGATTTTGCCGGATCGATAAGTGACCATCAAAAGACAATGTTTTTCTAAAGTATGCAGCAGCGTTTCATTGGTTTTTTTATAATAAAACACACTTATTATCTTGATCTATTCTTCCTCTCTACCCACCAGAATGCAAGAACACTATTATTAAACAACCACCCTTTGCGACACTGCTGTTAGTGCTAACGTTGTTGTCTGCCACCTGCGAAGCTCATCAGTTGAGAAGACATTATATTGTTGAGCCTGGACTGAAGACGGCCTGACAAACCGCAGCTTTTCTATAGAGACTGACCAGCATGCACCGCCGGACAAACCGCCAGATATTATCAATACAAACGGCTATGAAGGATCAGATTCACTGCCTGATGACAAACCACAGAGACCCAGCTGTTATGGGATAAAATCGACCCTGATTGAATCGATTGCGTGGCAATGGCTTTATGCCTCTCGTCTGCTGGTTGATTACAAACTGATCCTGACCACCAGCGACGCCACTCTATGCTACAGCCCCTGTTCATGGGTACCTGTAAAAGTTGTTGTCGTTTTACGTTGGCTTTTAAAGAGCTATTGGAATCCCGATTCACTGTTGTTTGACCCGATGAAACGGCAGATGGTGAGTCAGGATCACCCGTTTGCGATCACCGCTATGATGCACAGCCCCGGACATGTCCAAAAACAAGGCCAGCCATCTGAATCATCGGGGCAGCAAGTCCCACAAGCGCCGCCCCAACCTACAAGCTCTTTCACTAGCTCCCTGTATTGTGGCTCTGTCGGCGGTAATAGAGGCTCTCAACAACACCAGCATACTTTGGGTTTGGATTGTTTCGTCCATCCCTGTAATGGCGTTTGCAGTTTACGACTATCATCTGGTAGCAGAGAGTTTGCTGAATGGCCTCTGAATTCCTTAGAAAGCTCATGCCCCCACTTGGCATATGGCCACTGCATTAGCTGCATAGATAACTTTGATTTTGTAAACACTTCGCTCTCCAAAACAATGGATGGCCCGCCTGTCAATCAGCGCCAATGGTCTGGCCAACTATTCTTGGACGGGGTCGCGGTCGCCCTAGACGGGGTCGCCTTATCCGGGGTCACCTCATACTCAGTGACTGCAGGGGCAGCCTCTACAGCTGAAGCTACCTGGCAAAAAACCTGTGACATGACAGTGGTCGGGGAGGATGGTCACCAGCGACCATGCGGTAAGATCTTCAGGAATACTCGTTTATTCACGGTTCACAAAAACCGATACCACTGCGAGCCAAAAATCTGTGGCGAGGTAATGATCGGTGATAATGGCCAGCCTCAGCCATGCCGAAAGTTCTGCAAAAATGCCAAAGCTCTGTCGGATCACAAAAGCAGGGCACACTGCGGGCCAAAAACCTGTGATGTAATCGTATTCGGAGAGGATGGCCAACAGCGACCATGTGGGACAATCTGCAGGAATCCCGGAGCCTTGTCGGGTCACAAAAGCTCATACCACACTGGGAAAAAAAGCTGTGATTTAACAGTGATCGGGGGGGATGGCCAACCGAGGCCATGCGGCAAGGTCTTCAAGAATGCCGGATCCCTGTCGAGTCACAAAAGCATATACCACACTGGGCAAAAAACCTGTGACGCAGCAGTGATTGGAGAGGATGGTCAGTCGAGGCCATGCGGTTCAATCTGCAAGGATGCCGGGGCCCTGTCGGTTCACAAAAGGGCATTCCACAGCGGGCAAAAAAACTGTGATCTCAGAGTGATCGGGGAGGATGGCCAGCAGCAACCATGCGGAAAACTCTGCAAGAATGCTAAAGACCTTTCTCAGCACAAAAGAAGACACCGAAAGCGTAAGCCTGTTGATAAAAATCGAGACGATGATTTGAGTCCTCAAAAAAGTAAAGTGAATAAGTAACGATCTGATCAGACACCCGTTATTTCAGGAGGGGTTAGCAATTTTTTGCGGAGCGATAAGGGGTAATCAAAAGACAATGTTAACCTAAAGAGATGCTACGGCTATTCAGTGGGTTTTACACGAAAAATAGACTTATTATCCTGATCTATCCCTCCTCTCTAGTCACCAGAATGCAAGGATAGAATTATTAAACATTCACCCTTTGTGACACCTCTGCTGCTCCTGTTGTCCGTCATCTGCCAGGCCGAAGTGTTGACAGAACGTTATATTGTCATGCCTGAACAGAAAACAACTTCTCCAAACCAGAGTTTTTCTATAAAGTATGGCCGCTATACACTGTCAGACAGAGCATCAGATATTACCGACACAAACGGCTATTCAGAATCAGGTTCGCCAACTGATGACAAACGACAGAGAGCTTGCGATTACAGGACAAAAACGCCCCCTATTGAATCAATTTCGTGGCAGTGGCTTTGCGCCACTGACCTGCTGTTTGCTTACGAACTGATTCTGCCCCCCAGAGATGGCCCACTATGCGCCACTCCTTATTCATGGGTACCTCTCCAGGCGGTTGTCACTGTCAGTTGGCTTCTGAAAAACTATTGGAACTCCGATTCACCACTGTTTAACCCCACTGAACAACTTAGCCTGACTGATCGACAAGAGATGAGTCAGAATCAACCATTTGCGGGCATTATTCTAATGCCTGGCTCTGGACAAGCCCGAGCATCAGGCCAACCATCAGAATCATCCGATCGGGGAGCTCCAAAAGCCATCAGTCACCTTACCGTCTCTTTCACCAGTCCCACGGATTTTGGCTCCAGCGGCGGTAATAGCGGCCCTCTACCACACCAACATACTTTGGATATTAATTGTTTCGTGCATCCCTGTCATGGCGTTTGTAGTTTCCGACTATCATTCGATAGCAATGAACCCGCTGAATGGCCACTGAATTACGGGCAGAGTTCATGCCCGCATTTGGCCAGTGGATACTGTTTTAGTTGCATGGGTCATTATGCCCCTTTACTCAATGCACGCTCCCAACCATACCCATCGCTGGATCTCCCTGATATTCAATTTCAATGCAATTCCAGAGAAGTATCTGAGCCACAGCCTTACGGCATTGACGTGAACAGAGACAATAGCTGCCACTCTGTAGACAGGGTTCCCTCAGAATCAATGAGAGCAGGAGACCCCTTTACAACTGATGCTAACCGGCAAAAAACCTGTAAAGTGATAGTGATTTGGGAGGATGGACAGCCGCGACCATGCGGAAAGATCTGCAGGAGTGCTCAAATCCTTTCGGTTCACAAAAGCAGATACCATACCGGACAAAAAACCTGTGAAGTGTCAGTGATCGGCGAGGATGGCAAGCCGCGACCATGCGGAAAGATCTGCAGGAATGGTCAAGTCTTGACGGATCACAAAAGAAATGAACACAGCGGGCAACAAACCTGTGGCGTAACCGTGATCGGGAAGGATGGCCAACAGCGACCATGCAGGACAACCTGCAAAAATGCTAAAGCTTTATCAAATCACAAAACCAGAATCCACAGCAGGCAAAAAGCCTGTGACGTGAACGTGGTCGGAGAGGATGGTCAGCAGCAACCATGCGGGAAACTATGCCAAAATAATGGAGACCTGATTAATCACAAAAGGAATGTCCACAGCGGGCGACGAACCTGTGACGTAGCCGTGGTCGAGGAGTCCGGCCAGCTGCGGCCATGCGGAACGGTCTGTAAAAGTGCCAAGTCCCTGTCGAACCACAAAAGAAACGTCCACAGCGGGCAACGGACCTGCCAAGTAACCGTGGTCGGGGAGGATGGTCGGCAGCGATCATGCGGAAAGGTCTGCAAGGGTGTTCAAGCCCTCTACAATCACAAAACAAGAGACCACAGTAAGCAAAAAACCTGTAATATAACCTTAGCTGGGGAAAAGGCTCAGCAGCGACCATACGGGAAGATCTGTAAGAATGCCAGGGCCCTGACAGATCACAAAAGCAGCGACCACCGCGGGCAACAAACCTGTGACGTGACCTTGGTCGGGAAAGATGATCAGCCGCGGCCATGCAGAAAGCAGTGCATTGATGCACAAGTCCTATGGGATCGCAAAAGAGCACATCGAAAACGCAAGTCCAGTGATTTGGACCGGAACGATAACTCCAGTCCTCAAGAAGGAAGAGTGAATAAGAAACGACTGATCTGACACCGGCCCTTTCATGAGATCTCCCTCCCAAAAGACAACGATCGTTTAAATAGTGCAGCAACACTTCATTGGTTTTTGAAAGAAAACGCCCTTATTTTCTTGGTCTATCCTTACTCCCTGTCAACCAGAAGGCAAGGATAGAATTATTAAACTTTCCCTCTTTTCGACTTCGATGTTGTTGCTACTGTTGTCACTACTTGCGTCATCTGTTGTCTGTCAGGCCGAACTATTTACAGAACGCTTTCTTGACGAGTTCGAACAGAAAACGGGGTCTCCAAACCAAAGCTTTTCTATAAAGCGAGACCGGCATACACTGTCAGACAGTCCAACATATATTGCCGACACAAACGGTTATGCAGGATTAGATTCGCCACCAGACAACAAACGAAAAAGATCTTGTGGTTGCAACACAAAAACACCCCTTATTGAATCGGTTTCGTGGCAATGGCTTCAAGTCACTCACCTGCTGATTGGTTACCAACTGATCCTGACTACCAGAGACGCCCCTCTGGGCACAACCTCATATCCATGGCTTCCCATAGGAGTGGTTGTCGCTATCGGTTGGCTTTTGAAAAGCGATTGGAAACCCGATTCACCGCTATTTGACTCGATTGAACGACTCAACCTGATTCAACAACAGGGGGCGAGCCAGAATCACCCGTTGGAGGTCATCGCTACTATGCCAGCCCCTGAACAAGGCCAACCACAATACCAGTTACCAGAATCATCGGGGCAGCAGGCCCCGGAAGCCACCTACCGCCCTATAGGCTATTTCACTCGTCTCTTGTATTCTGACCCTGATGACGGCAACGAAGGCCCTCAACCAAACCTGCATACTTTGGGTTTAGATTGTTTTGTCCATCCCTGTCATGGTGTTTGTAGTTTCCGACCACCATCCGGTAGCGGAGAGTCTGCTGAACTGCACTGTGAGCGGTCTGATGCTTCGATAAAAACTCCAGAGTCGATGCCAGAAATAGAAACCGCTCAGTCAGGAACTCCCGGACAAAGCTCATGCCCCCATTTAGCCGATGAACATTGCTTTAATTGCGTAAGCCATTTTGATCCTGCAAAAGCTTCACAGTCCCGGGAAAAATCACTGTTTGCATTATTGAGTGAACTCACTGACGAACAATTCCCGTACCATTACGACCAACTATTTGAGTCAGAGCCGGATGACAGTACTGGAAATCCGGCCAATAGCTGCAATTATATAGACGAGTTCGCCGCAGGCGGGGTCGCCAGTACGCCGGAGAATACGTTTTCCACCGCCAATGGTTTTGAGTTCATTCATGGGCCACTCGATTCATGTAGTCTTCTCGAAGAAGCGGGTTTTTCCCCTACGCCAATAAACACACTCACCTCAGTGAAAACTTCAGAAACACAATCAATAACCACTGAGTCACATCAATCAGATCAGTGCCAACCTTCTCTTTTCCAGACAAGTGCATCAGAAACTCTGTCGGAGCACAAAAACAACACCAGAGAAAGCGTCTGTGATGTAACCGTAGTCGGGAGGGAAGGCCGGCAGCCATGCGGGGTGCGCTGCAGGAACCCTCAATCACTTTCATCTCACAAGAGTAGATATCACACCGGGCAAAAAATCTGTGACTTAACCGTGATCGGGAAGTATGGCAAGCAGCAGCGATGCGGGCTGCTTTGCGAGAATGCCAGAATTCTGACGGATCACAAAAGAAAAGAGCACAGCGGGAAACAAACCTGTGACCGGGTCGTGATCGCGAAGAATGGCCAGACGCGTTCATGCGGGAAAATCTTCAAGAATGCTCAATCTCTATCCTCTCACAAAACCAAATACCACCCAGGGCAACGAACCTGTAAAACGATCGTGTTCTGGAAGAATGGCCAGCCGCGTCGATGCGGGATGGTCTGTTGGGGTGCCAAAACCTCGTCGGAGCACAAAAAAACACATCGGGAACGCAAGCCTGATCATACAGATCAGGACGATGACCTTTAACCTTGAGAATGTAAAGTGAATATGTCCGGGCCCAACCAGGGATTTATCAGCGCTTCGATGGGTTTCCAGAAAAAAACGCTCTTATTTTCTTGGTCTATCCTTCCTCTCTGTCAACAAGAATACAGGGATAAAATCATTAAACGCTCTCTCTTTGCGACACTACTGTTGTTGCTAGTGTTATTGCTATTGTTGTCTCTGCAGTTGTTGTCTGTCGCCTGTATGGCCGAATCATTGACAGAACCTTTTATTATCGAGCTTGAACAAACAAACCAGAGCTTTTCTGTAAAACGTGACCTGCGTGTACTACCAGATAACCCGTCAGACATTACCCACACAGAAGACTACGCAGAATTAGATTCAACGCCCGATGACAAACGCCATAGTACGGGTGGAAACAAGGCAAGAACGACTATTATTGTGTCGATTTCGTGGCAATGGCTTTACGTCACTCAGCTGCTGGCTGGTTACGAACTGATCCTGAAAACCAAAGATGTCCCTCTATTCCCAGCTCCCTACTCATGGGTACCTGTAGAAGCGGTTGTTGCTGTCGGCTGGTTTTTAAGAAGTTACCGGAACTCCGATTCACCGCTGTTTAACCTGATTGAACATCAAGAGGCAACATCTATGCTGAAACAGAGGGATTTCCCATTAACAACTATCACAATGATGACGGGTTCAGGAGATAACCAACAACACGAGCCATCAGAATCATCCGGCCAGAGAACCACGCAAACCACCACTTGCCACAGGCGCTCTTTCACCAACCTCTTTTATTCTGGCTTCGGCGGCTATTCTGGCTCCGGCGGCGGCAGCCCTCTACAGCACTCACATACTTTAGGTTTAAATTGTTTTGTCCATCCCTGTCATGGCGCTTGTCAATTTGGACCACCATACGACGGATCAGGGTCGGCTGAATGGTCTCCGGATAGCATAGAACACTCGTACACTCATTTCACGAATGGACCAAGCTATGATTGCATAGGCCATGCTGGCCCTTTAAAAGCTGAACAGCCCGAAGAATATTGGATTTCCAAAATATTGGATGATTTTTTTGAAAGTGCTCCCCCATACCATCACGACCAACTGTCTGGACCACATCCTCATGATATTAATCGTGACCCGTCCAATAACTTAAACTGTACAGGCTCGATAAGTGCAGGGGCCGCGCATACAATTGCCCCTTCCGGGCCACTCAATCATTGCCCGCCAGCGTTCCGGAACTTGCCTTTCAACAACACTGATGATTTTGGGTTCATTAATGAGCCAGCCGATCCATGCAGGTATCCCGAAGAAATCGAGCTCTCCTTAATGCCTCTCCCCCCCTTTTCCTTAATGGGAACCTCAGAAACACAACAAACAACTTCCGAATCACCTCAATTGGGCCAGCGACAACTTCACCCTTCACAAGCGGGCACAGCAAAGCCCCTCCCGGATCACAGAATCAGGGATCACTCCGGGTACCTTACCTGCTACGAAACCGTGGTCGGTGATGACGGCCAGTCGCGGCCATGTGGAAAAGTCTGCAAGAATCACAAAATACTGTCAGCTCACAAATACAACTATCACTCCGGGCAAAGAACCTGTGAAACAACAGTGGTTGGGGAAGGTGGCCAGCAGCGGCCATGCGGGAAGGTCTGCCAGAATAGTCAGGCACTTTCGTCTCACAAAGTCAGAGCACACACCGGAGAACGATCCTGTGAGGTGATAGTGACCGGGGAGGATGGTCAGCCTCGGCCATGCGGGAAGATTTACAAGAATGCTGCAGCCCTGTCGAGTCACAAAAGCGGAAAACACACCAGGCAAAAAACCTGTTTCGTGACCATGATCGGGTGGGATGGTCAACCGCGGCCATGCGGAAGAATCTGCAAGAATGCTCAAACTCTGGCGAGTCACAAAAACCTATATCATAGTGGACAAAAAACCTGCGACATGACCCTGATCGCGGAGGATGGCCGGCCGCAGCCATGTGGGAAAGTCTTCATGAATGGCCAATCTCTGTCGGACCACAAGAGAGTGCATCACAGCGAGCAAAAAACCTGTGACTCAGCCGTGGTCGGAGAGGATGGCCAGCTGCGACCATGCGGAAAACTCTTCAAGAGCTCTAAAAACCTTTCGGCACACAAAAGAAGTCATCGAAAGCGCAAGCCCGTGGATGAGACCCCGGGTAATCCAACCTCAGAAAGGCCAAGTGAATAAGTAGCGATTCATCTGACGCCCACCCTTTTATGAAGGTTAGGCGGTTTTTCCAGAACGACTCAGGACTACCAAAAGACATTGCTCGTTTAAATGGACTTGGCAAAACTTCAGTCATTAACTGACGGTGGTTAATGCCAGAAAAAAAAGCAGATGGGCACAGCCTTTGGTATTTTTTTGCCCTGTGCAAAGCTTTGGTTTTTAACAGAAGGTTTCTGACAGAAAAACTCTCTTATTGTTTGGTCTATCCTTCCTCTCTACCAACTAGAATGCATGTGTAGAATTATTAAACGCTCACTCTTGTCTGCAATGCTGGTACTGACACTGCCTGTCGCCTGTCAAGCTCAACCTTTGACAGAATGCTGTATTGTCGAATTTGGACGAAATGCAGTTTTTCCAAACCAGAGCTTTCGTATAAAGCTTGACCATCTCAGACGTTCGGATAATCCGTCGAACATTGCCGAAACAAACAGTTATGCAAGTTCAGATTTTCTAGCTGATAACAAACAAAAGATACATGGCTGTTACAGTGTCCCTCCCGCCCTTATTGAGTCGATTTCGTGGCAATTGCTTTATGCCTCCACCCTGCTGGTTGATTACGAACTGATCCTGAACACCAAACATACCCCCGTAAGCTCCACTCCTTATCCCGGGTTGCCTGTAGAAGTGTTTGTCGCTGTCAGTTGGCTTTTAAAAAACTATTGGAACTCTGATTCACCGCTTTTTACCCTCACTGAACAACAAGAGGTGGGACAGGATCACCCGTCTGCGGCCATCACTACAATGCTTGGCTCAGGCCATAAACAACCACACCAGCCATCTGAATCATCCAGCCAAAAAGCCCCGGGAACATCCACCCACTGTATAGGCTCATTCACTGGCTCCCTGAGTACTAACTATGGCGACGATAACAGCGGTCCTCAACGACACCTGCATACTTTGGGTTTAAATTGTTTTGTCTATCCCTGTCGTGGCGTTTGTAAACTCAGAAAATCATCCGATAACACAGCACCCTCTGAATGGTCGCTGAACTTCGTAGAAAGTTCGACAGGCCACACAGGAGCACTACATGATCAAAGCTCATGCCCCCATTTAGCCAATGGACAGTGCTTTAGTTGCATAGTTCATGCTGATACCGTTAACGCTACGCTCATGATGAGTGCCGGAACAACCTATACAACCAATCTTGCCGAGCCACTCAATGATGATGCTTTAATGCTCTGGAATTTGCCTTTCAACGCTGATGACTTGATGACCACTGGCAGGCCACTCGATCTGGGTGGTAGTCTCAAAGAAGTCGGGATTCCCGTTACCCATTCAAAAACGCAGCAAAACGCCACGGAGTCATCCCGATTGGCTCAGAGCGAACCTTATCTTTCCCGGACAGTCACAACACAAGCGCAGCCGAATAACAAAAACATATACGACAAAAAACATATAATATGCAACATAACATTGGTCGGGAAAGATGGTCAGCAGCAACCATGCGGGAGGGCCTTCAGCAATGCTCAATCCCTGTCATGTCACAAAAGCAAATACCACACCGGGAAAAAAACCTGTAACGTGACCGTGGTTGGGAAGGATGACCAGCAGCGACCATGCGGAATTGTCTTTAGGAATGCTTGCGCTCTGGGGAATCACAAAAGAAGCTTCCATCGCAGGCAACAAAAATGTAACAGGACAGTAATCGGGGAGGATGGCCAGCAGAGGCCATGCGGGACTGTCTGCAAGAACCTTAAAGGCTTGACGGACCACAAAAGAAGATACCACAGCGGGCAACAAACCTGTAACGTGACTGTGATCGGGAAGGATGGCCAGCAACAGTCATGCGGTAGGGTCTACAAGAATATTGAGGTTCTTTCGGTTCACAAAAGCTCATGCCACAGCGGGCAAAGAACCTGTGACGTAACAGTGACCGGAGAGGATGGCCAGGGGCGACCATGTGGAATGGTCTGCAAGAATGTTAACGCCCTATGGGAACACAAAAGAAAAGAGCACACCGGGCAACAAACCTGTGACATAACCTTAGTCTGGGAGAATGGCCAGCCACGGCCATGCGGAACGATCTGGAAGTGTGCCAGAGCTCTGACGGATCATAAAAGAAGAGCTCACAGCGGACAAAGAACCTGTGCCATAACCGTGGTCGGCAAGGATAACCAGCCGCGGCCATGTGGGAAGATCTGCAAAAGCGCCAGAACCCTGACGGATCACAAAAGAAAAGCCCACACCTGGCAACAAGCCTGTGACGTGACTTTAGTCGGGAAGGATGGCCTTCAGCAGCAATGTGGCAAGTTCTGCAAGGATGCTCAAGCCCTCTCGAATCACAAAAGCAAAGTCCACAGCGGACAACAAACCTGTGCCATAACATTGGTCGGAAAGGATGGCCAGCAGCGGCCGTGCCAGAAGGTCTGCAAGAATATTCAAGCTCTGGAAGATCACAAAAGAAGACATCGAAAGCGCAAGCTCGTTGACAGGGAGCAGTACGATGACAAAGAACCTCAATAAAGTAAATAAGAACGATCTGATCTGCCCTCCCCTTCATTAAGGCTTAACGGCTTTACCTGAGTGGCCCGGGGATTTCAAAAAACACACTTATTTTCTTGATCTATCCTTCCTCTCTGTATATCAGGACGCAAGGATAGAATGATTAAACACTCACTCTTTGCGGTAACATTGTTGCTGCCATTGTTGTTTTTTGTCGTCTGTCGGGCCGAACCGTGGACAGGACGTTTTACTGTCGAATTTGAAGGGAAAACAGGCTATCCAAACCAAAGCTTATCTACAAAGCCTGATCAGCAAAGATTGCCAGACAACCCATCAGACATTGCCGATACAAACGACTATGCAGAATCAGATTCGCTGCCTGATGACAAACCATCAGGAACTGGCGGTTACCGGGCAAAAACGACCATTCTTAAGTCGTTTTCGTGGCAATGGCTCCACGCCACCCCCCTCCTGCTGGGTTACGAACCAATCCTGACTACCGGAGACGTCTCTCTGCGCGCCACCTCATATTCATGGTTCCCTCTGGAAATGTTTGTTGCTCTCGGTCGGTTTTCAGAAAGCTACTGGAATCCTGATTCAACGTCGTTTAGCCCAATCGAACAAAAAGAACCGAATCAGGATCACCCGTTTGCCACCCTCATCGTAACGTTTAGTTCTGGACAAGACCAACAATCAGGCCAGCCATCAGAATCATCGGGGCAGCAACTCCCGGGTGCCATCAGCCACCACACAGGCAATTTCATCAGCCTCTTGCATTTTGACTCTGACGACGGTAGCGAGAGCCCTCAACAACTCCTTCATACTTTGGGTTTAAATTGTTTCGTCCATCCCTGTCATGGCTTTTGTCAATTACGGCTAATATCCGATAACAGAGGGCCCGCTGAATGGCCGCAGAATTACACAGAAAGCCTGTGGCCCCATTTGTCTGATGGAGAATACTTCAATAGCGAAGGTCATTTTTATCCTGTAAACACGATACAACCAATGAGTGCGGGAGCCCACTATTCAGCGCCCCCTGCCGAGCCTCTCAACCTGCATCATTTTTCCAAAGAAGGCGGGCTTTTCTTTTCGCTTCCCCATTCAGAAATACAACAACAAACCTATAAACCATCCCAATCGGGTCAGAGTCAAGCTCATCTTTTCCGGGAAGGTTCAATAGCAGCCCTGTCCGATCACAAAAGCGAATACCACACTAAACAACACATTTGTGACATGACAGTAGTAGGGGAAGATGGCCGGCAGCGACCATGCGCTGAGGTCTGCAAGAATGCTGATGCCCTGAGGGGTCACAAAAGAAAAAAACACAGCGGGCAACAAACCTGCGACGTGGCAGAAATTGGGGAGGATGGTCAGCCACGGCCATGCGGGAAAGTTTACAAGAATGCCGGAGTACTTTCAGCTCACAAGAGCATATACCACAGCGGGCCGAAAACCTGTCAAGTAAAAGTGATTGGGGAGGATGGCCGGCAGCGGCCATGCGGGATGATCTGCATCAATGCTAAAACCTTGTTGGAACACAAGAGAAGAAACCACATGGTGCAACAAACCTGTGACCTGACCGTAATCGATGAGGATGGCCAGCTGCGGCGATGCGGTATGGTCTGGAAGAATGGTCAATCCCTGCGATATCACATAAGAAAAGACCACACCGGGCAACAAACCTGTGACACGACAATGATCGGGGAGGATGGCCAGCAGCAGCTATGCGGTATGGTTTGCAAGAATGCTCAAGCTCTGATCTATCACAAAAGAAAACTCCACACTGGGCAACGGACCTGTGACGTGGTGACCGTGCCCGGAGAGGATGGCCAACGGCAGACATGTGGGATGATTTGCAGCAGCGCCAAAGCCCTTTCGGATCACAAAAGAAAAAATCACAGCGGACAACGAACCTGTAACGTGACTGTGGTCGGGGAGAATGGTCTGCATCAATCGTGCGGGAAGGTCTGCAAGAATGTCAATGCCCTGACAGGCCACATAAGAAAAGTCCACAGGGGGCAACAAAGCTGCTTCGCAATAATGGTCGGGGAAGATGGTCAGCAGCGCTCATGCGGGAGGGTCTTCAAAAATCCTCAGGCCCTCTCAGATCACAAAAGAAGATACCACACCGGACAACAAAACTGTGACGCGAGGGTGGTCGGAGAGGATGGCCAGCAGCGACCATGCGGCAAGGTGTGCAAGAATGCCAAGGCCCTGACGGAACATAAAATAAGACATCGAAAGCGCAAGCCCGTTGAATCGCAGCAGGAGGATGGCCTTGGTCCTCAAAAAAGTAAAGCGTACAAGTAAGGATCTGATCTCTTTGACATCCTCCCCCACTGATTCAAGAAATCAGTGGGGGATTCCCATGGGGGCGC
>NZ_JAHHPR010000748.1:0-5277 GCF_024606255.1 Endozoicomonas sp. SESOKO3 | reverse complement strand
CGAAAAAGCGCAGTTTACAGCGAGTAAATGAGCATTTTGAGCCACTTTTTAACGCGGTATCAGCGAAGCGCAGCACTTTTGCGACACCCTCCTTGGCCGTGGCATGTTTTTGAAGGTCATTGTTACATTGACTCACTGTTGTTGATATCTGCGCATCAGTATCCAAAGATAAATGCTCACCGCCAGAGCAATCAGCCCCAACAACACTTTCAGAAAAACCTGAGGAACCAGCCAGACTGAAATCCCTATGCCCAGCCACAGGAGCGCCAGAGCCCGACACCCTATTTTGGGTGAGAGCGCCCTGTCATGCAGGTACTCTTTCAGGGCCGGACCAAACCTTGGATGCTCCAGCAACCACCGATTCAATTTGGGTGAAGACCGAACGCTGAGCCACACTGCCAGCAACAGAAACACGGTCGTTGGCATGAGGGGCAGCACGGCACCAATGATGCCGAGAACAATGCAAAGCAATGCCAATCCCTGATAGAAGATTCGCAATAACGGGTTTCTGACCAGAAGATTTTCTTCTTCTGTTGCCAGCTGACCAGCCAAATTGGGCCCTTTACACTTACTCAAACGTCGCTTCCTGAATACTCTTTACATAATCCAGCTCTGCCAGTTTTCTCAGAACTTCATAAAAATCCAGCTGATGGGTGTCACCAACTGCCAGATACTCTGCTGATCGGCACTGTATTTTTCCCGGCGACGCCCGGTAAACAACCAGCGTTGGATCAATCGCCATGACCTGATCAACGTACTCAATCTTGTCCGGAATACAGAATTCATAAGACACCGCTGTCAAGTTATCACCTGAGCCTCGCAGACCCTCCTTGTTGAGTTCATTGAGATCAAACTTAATTTTGGCCATATGCCCCGCTTTCCAGCCCAGCGTGGAGCAACCACCCAGTAACAGAACCAGCAGGAGTATAGCAGGGGCTTTTAATGTCATAAGCGAAACCTTGGAAGATAACTTGCGTGGCTATAGTAACTCTTTTTTCTGCTTCATGGTGGCTAATCAGGAAAGGATGCACACAGCTACAAGCAGACCTCACCCGAATCAGAAATGAGCACTTAAAATATATCTATACTGTAATCCTCAACAGTGACTATTGATCAATTATGACTTCAGATATTCTTCTTCGATTTGCTCTGGTGATGATGCTCTTAACTGCCAACACCAGTTTTTCATCCTCTGAGTATGAGATTTCCGGGTTTACCAAGGGCCATAAGCGAACCAGTGATTTCATGGAGAGTATTCGTAACAACCGTCCGGAACTTCAGGCGTTTATGAATCGACTGCCCAAAGGCGGCGATCTCCATCATCACCTGATGGGGGCCATCGAGCCCGAAGAAATCATTGATATCGCGATAGAACGAAAGTTTTGCATTTATAAGGACCATCACATGGCCCCGTGTGATTGCTGTGCACAGTCCGTGAGCGCATACGTCAGTAATGAAGAAAACCGTGCAGCTCTGATCAGGCAGCTAACGCTTGCCGACAGCAACGATACGCTTGAGATCCGTGACAAGCATTTCTTCGACTACTTTGCTATCGTGAAAGCCTTATTCGATGGAATAGATGCCCGTTTCATTTCACTTATACGTAAAAAGGCCGCTGTTGATGGACTTTCTTACATTGAATCAACTATCTACTGGAATGAAGCGAACGGGCCTGACAAGTTGTTTTCCCTCATCACCAACCTGCCCGCACCGGACCCGGACAGTTCCAAAAGTCTGGAAGACTTTCGTACCAGACTGAGTGCCCAGCCCGATTTTCAAACCCAGTTAAAGGCAGCTGCCAAAGAGGTAGCCGATGCCTTGAAAGATTCTGACGACCACTTGAACTGCTCTCATAGCCCCTCTCAACCTGCCTGTTCTGTCACCGTTCGGTTTCTACACGAAATTCACCGGACCGATCCCCTGCCCCGGGTTTACGCCCAGATGATCTTTGCCTTTGAACTGGCTCAATTGAGTCTCTCTGGCAGCGATCCTCAAGTGCTGGGCATCAACATAGACGGCGCTGAAAATAATGATACGGCACTGAACGATTACCTCAGCCATATGAAAATGCTGAGTTTTCTTAAAAACCACAAAAAATACCCTCTGGTGAAAGAGCATATTAGCCTGCATGCAGGAGAACTGGTCAAAGCCACAGTCGAAGATTTTTACTACCGAACCACCTTGGCAGACGCTATTAATATCGTTCAGCCCAAACGCATAGGCCACGGGATCAGCCTAATGGCACAGGACTGCCTGAAGCAGTCCAGCTCCGGCAATGAAGAATACGTCAACTGCAGTGCTGAGCTGCTCAAAACCATGCTGGATAATGACATTGCTGTTGAAATTCCTTTCACCAGCGACCAGCGATTGAATGATATCGGGCCCAACAGCGGACACCCCTTTCCTGTTTATGTCAATAGCAATGTTGCAGTGGCGCTGGCTACTGACGATCCGGGGATTCTAAAAGTCGATTTGACCAGTCAGTTTGTAGAAGCCGTCTATGGCTTCAGCCCTAATCAATCCAGCGACGGCGCTCTCCTGTCCTTTGATCAGATTATTGAGTTCGCACGCAACAGTCTGGAGTACAGTTTTCTGCCCGGTCAGAGCCTTTGGGTAAAGGCTGAAGACCACACTCGATATCAAAAAAGAGTTTCGGCCTGCCTGAATCTTGATTCAGAAGCCTGCAATAAGTTTGTCGGCAGTAATACCAAGGCGAGACTCCAGAGAGATCATGAATTAAAGCTGAAAGACTTCATGTTAACGCTGGCAGCAGGAAGCCCTGATTTAACACCCCTGTGAACTGCCATGAAATTGCAAAAAAAAGAGTAACAAAATGGCAAAAGAACAAGAATTCGTCTCCAGTTTTCAGGCTGGCTTACTGGCATTGTTCTGCTTATGCCTGATGCTTCTGAAGCATCAGGCTCATGCCAGAGATCACCTGAAAGTCTCTCCTGACAACTGTAACCCCTCTTACCTTGGCAAACACTTTCGTGACGTACTGCCCTGTTACCTGAAACAAGAAGATAAGAATTATCAATGGAGTGCTGCAGCTGCGACTGAAGAGCGCGTCGAGCTGGATGGAAAGAAGCTGAAGGTCAAAGTCTACCCTGTCCGTATGAAGTCTCTGCGCTGGACTATCGGAGAACAGGATAAAGTCTCTGATCCGGTCTGGGAGCATCGGATCAAGGTGTATATACCGGAAAAAGTCAGCTCCACCACTGCTCTACTCTTTATCAATGGCGGCATCATCCATTGGCCCGAAGATCAGCCCGATAGAAACAAGAGGAGCACTGATGCCCTGCAATTTTCTCATATAGCCGCCAGAACCCGGTCGATCGTCGTTGATCTGAAAGACATTCCAAACCAGTTCTTGCGATTTGGTGATGGCAAACCGCTCAAGGAAGATGGCCTGATGGCCTATAGCTGGCAAAAGTTCATTGATAACCCGGGGAAAAACTATAACTGGCCACTCCGATTACCCATGGTCAGGGCTTCCATTCGGGCCATGGATACGATTCAGGCACTGATGAAAGAGAAGCACATTAAAATTGAGCATTTTGTATTAGCCGGAGGATCAAAACGAGGCTGGACAGTCTGGCTGACCGCAGCAATGGATAACAGAGTGTCAGCCATCATACCCATGGTCATCGATGTTCTTAATCTGCAAGAGAGTATGCGACACCACTTCAATAGTTACCAACGCTGGGCTCCGGCTGTCAAAGACTATTACTCTCTGATGCACACAATCGGCACCCAGCCTATGACTCAGCTAATGGAGGTGGTCGACCCCTATTCCTACCTCCCTCTGCTAACCATGCCGAAGTACATCATTAATGCCACCGGCGATGATTTTTTCTTACCCGACTCCAGCCGCTTTTACTTCGATGACCTGAAAGGCGAAAAATGGCTGAGATTCCTTCCAGACCTGAGGCATTACATTCTCAGAATGGATCAAACACTGGTGAGTGAAAGCATCGAATCCTTTTACGGAGCCATCATTAAAGATCGCCCCATGCCCAAGATCAGCTGGGATGTCTCTAAACTAAACCTGAAAGTCGAAGCCTCAATGCCTCCCAAAGCCATGAAACTGTGGACTGCAACAAATCCTGAAGCCAGAGATTTCCGAACCACTTCAGACAACCCAAAGGTCAGCCAGTTTAAATCTGAAACACTCACATTCCGTTGTCGTGAAAGCTGTCGGGCAGATGTCGCATTGAAAGCCCCCGAAAAAGGTTGGAAAGCCAGCTTTGTCGAGCTGATCTACCCTAACCCGCCCTATCGTGACCTGTCATTCACGACCCGGGTGTTTGTCACCCCAGATGTTTATCCCGAGGACAATCGCACTCCATCTCATGGCCAAAGCTCAGAGGATATAACGCACCGGATTGTCCGGGCACTGCTCAAGCCCGCACTCAAAGAAAATTGAAACGATATTAGCCACAGTCAGGAACACCAGAAGCGCAAAGGCAAAATGGGAAAACCATCTGATTTCGGGGTTTTTCGCTTCTGAGACTTCGTCCTCATAAGCGTGCAATTCAAACTGTCTGGAATAACCTATGACCAGTGCGATATATACGATTAAAGCAGAGCACAGAATATACAACCAAGTATACATATGCAGTCCCAGCAAAGCCGAACCATATCCTTGAGGATTGTTCACATGCAGTGCAATTTGCCTCAGAGCAATAAAGCTAGTCAAGACAGCCGCTAGCAGCGACAAACTGTAATGACCGGGTCGAACGTGGTACCTCATATTGAGCAGGAACCCTGAGGCTATCACTAAAATTCCCTGCCGCTGCAATATGCAGAGAGGACAGGGTAATTCGCCCATCACAAACTGAAACCAGAAAGCAGCAACCAGAAGAAGACAGATGACTATCAATTCAAAAACACTGGCAAACTTCACAAAATCATTGATCTCTCTGCATGAGTTCATGATTAGACCCGCCAAACTTCTAAAGATAAATTTCCAAGTGCTCAGAAATATGATGAATAAAAACCAATGCAATCAGAACAAGAGAAATGCTGAAGCAAACGATTCCCCACTTTCGATTGAACCAGGCAACCATCAACGCAAATAATATGAAGATAAAAGATAGCAAAGTGTAAGGCATTACCTGTACTCCCCAGCCTAACGAGATTGTTTCACAAACTTTTGCGACAACCCCCGACCATGAAAGCTTCATTAGAGCATAGCGTTAACATGTTTTATTTACAGGTTATTGACATCCTCCCCCACTGATTCAAGAAATCAGTGGGGGATTCCCATGGGGGCGC
>NZ_JAHHPR010000747.1:0-1433 GCF_024606255.1 Endozoicomonas sp. SESOKO3 | reverse complement strand
GAACCCGCCCCAACCTGAATTTGTGGTATGCTTGAGCCCGTTTTAATTTATCCGGGTGAGTACCGTCCTTTTTTGCCATGCACTGAAGCACTCTGGCTGACAAAGGTCATCCTGAAGGCAGGTATTCCCTCACCAAGTCAATGGAAAAGGTTTCTAAGCATGCCGGAAAAAAAGCAGGGCTTTGCCTTTGAGCAGTCGCTCACAGAATTGGATGCACTGGTTCAGCAAATGGAGTCCGGTGATATGACACTGGAAGCGTCTCTGAAAGCCTTTGAAAAAGGGGTAAAGCTGACACGTGAATGTCAGAAAGCGCTGACTGAAGCAGAACAGAGAGTCCAGCAGCTTCTGGAAAATCAGGGCCAATTGGAAACCCGCCCTTTCGATCCGACAGAAGGCGAATAATCCATGACTCTGCTGGAATACATCAAGGGTTGTCAAAACCGCGTTGATGAGCAGCTCAAAAATCATCTTCCCGACATCAGTCACGTCAGTGAAAGGCTGGTTGAGGCGATGTCCTATTCTGTTTTTAACGGTGGCAAACGTATTCGACCGATTCTGGTTTATGCTGCCTCTGAAGCCGTAGGTGGCGATCAGACTCAGGCGGACCCTGCTGCCTGCGCTGTAGAGCTCGTCCACGCGTACTCCCTGGTGCATGATGATCTTCCAGCGATGGATGATGATGATCTTCGAAGAGGCAAACCCACCTGCCACAAAGCTTTTGATGAGGCCACTGCCACTCTTGCAGGTGATGCTCTGCAAACTCTGGCATTTGAAGTACTGGCTTCAAGCCATCACGAATTACCCGCTCCTGTCTGCCTGCAACTGATCAGGGAACTGGCCCGTGCTTCTGGCCATGGGGGTATGTGCGGTGGCCAATCCATGGACCTGAACTCTGTAGGCAGTCCATTGAATCAGGAACAACTGCAATTAATGCACAGCCACAAAACCGGGGCACTGATTCGCGCCAGTGTTGTCATGGGCGCACTTTCAAGTGGCAAAGTCGAAACAGAACAACTGAACCAACTTATTCGCTATGCAGACGCCATTGGTCTGGCTTTTCAGGTTCAGGATGACATTCTTGACGTCACCGCCGACACCGAAGTACTGGGTAAGCAACAAGGGGCAGATCTGGCTCTGGATAAGCCCACCTATGTATCCCTTATGGGATTGCAGGGTGCCAGAGAACTCGCCAGCTCGCTCTGTCACCAGGCGATTTGCTCCCTCGAAAGCTTCGGGGATCAGGCCATTATCCTCAGGCAAATGGCAAAGTACGTCATCCAGAGATCTCATTGATTCGATGTAATATCATTACGTAGCTTATCTTCAGCATTGCCATAGAAAAAACCTACTGTTCAGGTACAATCCTATAATTCACTGAGGACAGTTACTGGTATCATTCTTCGCCTATTGAGAAGAGCCAGAAGTAGGATCAG
>NZ_JAHHPR010000746.1:0-5013 GCF_024606255.1 Endozoicomonas sp. SESOKO3 | reverse complement strand
GAATATTCAGACAGACACCCAACCCCGCAGAGTTCATTCCAATTTTGGCCAGCATGCCCGGCTCAGTCATGGTCAACAATCGGTGACCGTTTTCGAGTTCAATATCCGCCAGAGCCAGGTGGCCTGCCAGTGCTTCAGCCCAGTCCCAGTTCTGCCCTATCAGCCCCTGCCCGGGGAATGCCACAGAAGAACACTCGATGGGAGAGGACATCAGCTCACTGCGGGCATTCATGCAATAGATCCAAAAAGGCTCAACGCCTGCGGCCTCTGCAATGGCATCCATTTCCTCTTTGTAATGAGGCCGGAATGACAGAACCTTCTGCATCAGCAGATCAAGATGAGACTGCAATCTTTCCCTGTCTTTAAGAAAACGTGACCGGTAGTAATCCAGCACTTCGCTGATTTCTTCACGCATCTGCTCGCCATGAATGCGCCCCCGATTCCTGGCTGATCCATTTAGCACCAGTTTTTTCATCAATACGAGCCCCGAAAAATCCCGATTCAGTAACAAACCACTGCTCAGTGGTCTTCTCTTGACGCTCTTGGTCTCCGTTCTTGTGCCGGCTTCCGTGGAAGATAACACAATCGTGACCTGCTTCAACTTCATGCTTGACATAGAGCAATGAAGTTATAATCTGGATGAGTGGCTTAACAGACAGGCCACGGTATTAAAGATACTCACTATATCCAGTTATGGACTGTCCGGACCCGGTGAGTGATTGGTTCACCAGAACGACCCTATTCAGGAAATGATTCCGAAAGCCTTGAGCACAGAAACCGTTTTTCCTCTCCCTTCAAAATAAAAAGAGAGATAAAAATGTTTCAAGGTAATCAATACTTGGAGACCTATTTACCATGCAACAGAATAAACTGTTTATAGGTAACCTTCCTTTCAGCAGTGATGAAAGTGACCTTCAGCAAGCCTTCGAGCAATTCGGTGAGATCGATGAAATTCGCGTCATAACCGACAGGGAAACGGGCCGCTCCCGAGGTTTTGCCTTTATTACTTTTGCCGAGAGTGATAGCGCTAATTCCGCTTTAACTATGGATGGTAAAGAATTAAATGGCAGACCCTTGCGAGTCAGCTTTGCTACCGAACGCAGTGGTGGTAAGTCTGGCGGAAAACCCCGCAAACCAAGCCCTCCGAAAAACAGTGCCTGATTGATTCAGCGAAATTGAAGGAAAATATATACAGCTTCGATCGAAAGGATCAGGGAAGTCCTTTAGAGCATCCCTGTTCATAATTCCGGGGTATTTTTTCTCCGGATTGTCTTCATCATTTCCTTCTGTCATTCCATCGGATTGATGGACACTTTTCTGACTCCCGGAGACTCATCGCTTGTTGCACCTTCATTTGCAATTTTTACTGAGGTAACTATTGCTGGCTTGCACCGGAATTGCTTATCTCAGGAATAGGTACCCTTGAGGAGTTGGAACAGTTTTTCTCCTGAACCAGACTTAGCAGGTAATTGTATCGCTGACGCAAAGCATCAATTTCAATTTGCTCTGCCTGACTGAGGTCCATAAAGAACCAGGGCACCAAAACAAACGCTCCGGCTATACCCAACGCTACGTTTTTACCGGTTTTGTATGTTTTGGGAATCAACCTTCTTATTTCCTCCTCGATGAAAACTATTTCACTTTCCAGAGCCGCACAGGAGCGATTGATATCCCCGTACTGTCGCACAGCAACCGGGTATGCATCCCTGCCTGCGCAGCCTACCTGCAGCAGCGTCAATGCCAGTAGTGATATCCCGGCGATTCGATGGTAATTTTTTAACAACATCATTTAATCTGAATACTCTATAAAACCCGGATATAGCGTAGACCAAACAGAGGATTGTTCGTTCATTTTTTGCACAAAAAACAATAAAACAAAAACCACTTCCAGAAACCTCATCCATGTTCATTTCTGCCGATACAAATCTAGCGCTACTCTGCAACTGATCACTGGATGACCTGATGAATAAAAATTATCTATTCCCACTGTTTCTACTTCTGTCTCCTGTCATACAAGCCAACCAAAAGCCTCTGAAACCGGTTGAACCCATAAAGGCTGAACAGTCTGTTGAGTCGGCCATTCAACCCGACCTCACTGACCAGTCTCCCATGCCACTGGTTTCTGTTGCAGTGCGATACGGCATGATGGCTGACGCTTATTTGAGCAGCCCCAGTGGGATGGTGACGGAAGGCTATCGCTTTCAAATCAGAAGCCTCTACCTTACTTATCTGAAAGAGATGCTGGCAGAGCCGGGTCACACTGTTGAGAAAATAAACGAGACTCTGTTGGCACAATGGATGATGAGACTGGGGCGTGAAGGCTTTGGACCCGAGACACTCCTGGGTATTAAAAGTGGTATGCAGGACAAACTGGCCGAGTGGAGTCAGAAAAGCCTGTCAGGCCAAATCACTCCTTTTCTGGAGTCCACCGAAATCATGCCCAAGCTGGAACAGAAGATTACGGCCTGCAAGAGAATGACACCTCAACCCTCCAGTAACCCCGCCAAACGTCGCTCTTGTCATCAGGCTGAATCCCTGACCCGAGTTGAATCCAGCAAGTTGATTGACCCCAACCTGCTGCAAAGCGCCATGCTGAAATTGATTCCATCTTATGCGCACGGATTAATCGATGTGTCCAGTCGTCCCTACTACCGTGCATTCATTACATCCAGGGAAGATTTTCAGGAGAGCGTAAGCACTTTATTGAGTCAGGGTTACACTGCACGACAGCTCGCTGAAATTCTGGAATTTGCCGGTGTGGATTACCCAGAGGTATTTAACAACCTTTATTTTCACGCCCTCAGAAATGACAAGAGCATTCACGAGTCGGCCATAACCCGAAACTAAACATTTCACTCAAAAAAAAGAGCCGCGCTTATTACAGTCACGGCTCTTTTTATCAAGTCCCGGTGCCTCGATCAGCCGTATCGAACCTTGTAAAGCAGTGAATAGGTGACAGGCAGTACGATCAGTGTCAGAACGGTCGCAAAGCCCAGGCCAAAGATAATGGTTACCGCCATTGAGCTGAAGAACGCATCAAACACCAACGGTATCATACCCAGCATGGTCGTCAATGCCGCCATACAAACCGGACGCACCCTGCTGACAGAAGCATCAACAATGGACTTGGCAAGATTGCCGGTTTTCTTTTCTTCAATGTTGATTTGTTCCACCAGTACAATGCCATTCTTGATCAACATACCTGAAAGACTCAGTAAACCAAGCAGCGCTGTGAAAGTGAAAGGCATATTCAGTAACAGCAAGCCCGCAGACACACCGATGACGCCCAGAGGCACGGTAAACCAGATAGCCAGTGGCTGTCGGATCGTACTGAACAGGAAAACCGTAATAATAAACATCATCAGGTAACCCATTGGCAATGACTTAAAGATACTGCTTTGGGCGTCACTGGACATTTCGAACTCACCTCCCCATTCCAATGTGTAACCTTCTGGCAGGGTGATGGACTCAATTTTATCCTTGAGCTTCAATCGAACCGATTCGGGCGTGTCATCACTGAAGGGTCTTGCGTCTGCCATCACGGTCAGAACACGCTTCAGGTTGCGACGCACAATCAGCGGATTTTCTGTGGCCGATTCGAAGCTGCTCACCACCTGTGCCACCGGCACAAACGCACTTCGCTCCTGACTCCACACCTGAAGATCGGTCAGCGTATTGGCGTTCAGACGTTCTTCCTCCGGGGCTCTGGCTATAATCGGCAACAAATGACTGCCATCCCGGTAAACACCGACCTGCTTGCCGGTAAAGTTCACCAGCAAGGCCTCATCCAGCGCCTGTTTTGAAATACCGCTTCTGCGGCCTGCGGCTTCGTCAAACTGGGGGCGGGCAATAGTGACCTGCTCTCTCCAGGACTGTCTGACGTCCACAGCGGAAGGCTCTTCCTCCATGATGGCCATGGCTTTGGCCCCCAGTTTCCGGAGTACCCCGGGATCTGAGCCATAGAACCTTGCCTCAATGTTTGCGGCAGGTGCAGGACCGTTTTGCAACAGCTTGAATTTGAATTCAATGTCCGGGTATTTGGCGTTGATAGTCTTTTCCATAGGGCCAATCAGCGCTTTCATCCGATCTCTTTTGTCCACCTCGATAATCAGCTGGCCGTAGCTGCTATAACTCTTTTCCGGAGCATAGGTCAGAATAAAACGCTGGGCTCCCCTGCCCATCACCGAAGTAACATTTTCCACGCCCTCGTAACCCAGAACATCCTGCTCAAGCTGCTTGATGGCTTTTTCAGTAGCGCGAATATCACTACCTTCCTGCATCCAGACATCAACAAAAAAGATCGGCGTATTAGAGGGTGGAAAGAATGACTGTTTAACATAACCGAATCCGATAACAGCCATTGCCAAAGCAGCCACTGTGAGTAGCAGAGCTGTAATTCTGTGCTTCAGGGCTTTGCCCAGAAACCAGCGGTAGAAAGAGAACAGGGCTCCTTTATAGGGATCGGTTTCACTGCCCACCATAGCCTCAGAGGGTTCCTTAAACACCATATGACAGAAGAAAGGTGTCAACGTGATTGCCAGAACCCAGCTGATCATCAGGGAGAGTAGGAGCACCTGAAACAGGGATACCATGAAATCACCGGTGGTATCAGGCGACAGGCCGATAGGTGCGAAGGCGATAATAGCAATCACTGTAGCGCCCAACAAAGGCCACTGATTCTGAATCACCACCTGCCTGATGGCTTCCATTCGGGAAAGCCCTCTGTGTAAACCCACCAGAACGCCTTCGGTGACCACAATGGCATTATCCACCAGCATCCCCAGGGCAATGATTAATGCGCCCAGTGAAATGAGCTGCAAATCGACGCCCAGCACGTTCATACCGATGAAAGTACCCAGAATAGTCAGCAACAGAATACCGCCCATTAGCAGGCCTGAACGCAGCCCCATGGCAAACAGCAAGACGACAATGACAATGGCAATGGCTTCAGCGAGGCTGACCAGAAAGCCATTCACTGAAGCCCTGACTACTTCAGGCTGGTCATAAACAAAG
>NZ_JAHHPR010000745.1:0-1429 GCF_024606255.1 Endozoicomonas sp. SESOKO3 | reverse complement strand
TTGCATACCAGAGCTCATCCTTAGGATGCTAGAGAGCCAACGCTCGCCTGGTATCGACATGCGTTAGCCGCCGATTGGAGCGTGCCAGCTGATTTGACATCCTCTCGCCCCTCAAGGAGCGAAAGGATGTCAATAAAGCAACTGATAGACTAATTCAGTTCCTATTGTGGGAACCAAACCATCGTCCCACAACACCACAAAACAAAAGCCCTGTAGATTCTTTATTTACAGGGCTTTTTCACATTTGGTCAGACAGTTTTTCTTCAGGGGGAGGCCGGAGATTGGTCAAAAATGATTTTCGGCTCATTCGATAACTATGAATTTTGGGGAACTTACATGAGTGTTCTCATTAACCGGCCACCCTGAGCGTCAGCCTCGCTTTGCGCGGGAACGAGATATATAGGTGATTCAGCTTCCAATCAAGCGCAGAAAACACTTATTTTCTTGATCTATCATCATCTCAATCTACCCTTGTTCCCTACAAATCAGAATGCGCGGATAGAATGATGAACAACTCACTCTTTGCGGCATTGTTTATACTGCCGGTGTTGTTAACTATCGTCTGTCAGGCTGACTCCTCGAAAAGGTGTTTTGTTGTCGATTTTCATCAGGATGATGCAGGTTCTTCGATCCAGAGCGTTTCTATAAAAAGTAACCTCGATACTCTGTCGTACAACCCTTCAGACATTGCCGACACAAGCGGTTATGTGGGGTTAGATTTTTCGCCTGATGATAAACCTTATGGACTTAACGGTTACGGATTAAAAACCACCCTTATTGAGTCAATTTCGTGGCCATTGATTTACGCCTCTCATCTGCTGGTGGCTTACGAACTGATGCTGAGCAGCCACGAAACCTCTCTGAGCGCCAAACCTTTTTCATGGCCACCTGTAGAAGCGTTTGTTGTTATTGGCTGGCTTTTGAAAAACGATTGGAACTCCGATTCGTCACTGTTTATCCCGATGGATCAACAGGAGGCCAGTCAGGATGAACCGTTTACAATCACCACCATGATGCTCCCCGGAAACAGCCAACAAAAAAATAACCAACAAAACCAGCCTTCAACATCATCCGGTCAGCAAGCCACAGGAGGGGCAACCAGCACCCGGACTACAGTCTTTGCCAGCGGCTCCCAGTCTTCTGGCTCTGGCGACGATGACAAAAACCCCGGACCACACCGGCATACTTTCGATAACAATTGTCAATTTGGTTCCTGTCATGGCGTTTGCAAACTCCGATCACCATCCGTTGGTGGAGAGTCCGCCAGAGGGCCGGTGAATTCCGTAGCCAGTTCAGCAAGCCTCGTCACAATGGCAACATTCACACAGAGCAAACGCCCTCCCTCAGCAGTCCCATTCGCGCAACGTGGGACAGCCAGTAAAACTTGTAAATGTGAAGTTACTGATCCCACCAGGCCCTTTGTCTGTGA
>NZ_JAHHPR010000744.1:0-2004 GCF_024606255.1 Endozoicomonas sp. SESOKO3 | reverse complement strand
CTCAGTATCATCAGTTTTGATCGGTTGGTTGGATTATTGCATCGATAAGAACAACAAATATAAGGAGTCTGGAATGGATAACGCTGAAATGGCACCCTCTGTGGGTGGGGAGAAGAGTGGATCACTGCTCGACCGTCTCTTCGAACTCAAAGCCAAAAACACGACGGTAAAAACTGAACTGATGGCAGGTCTTACGACCTTTATTACCATGTGTTATGTGGTGTTCGTCATACCGGGAATGCTGGGTGATGCCGGCATGGATAAAGGGGCTCTGTTCACTGCCACCTGTTTGGTTGCAGGTCTCAGTACCATTGCCATTGGTCTTTATGCTAATTGGCCTGTGGGACTGGCTCCTGGTATGGGGTTGAATGCTTTCTTTGCCTATGCAGTGGTGCTCGGCATGGGTTATAGCTGGCAAGAAGCCATGGGTGCTGTATTTTGGGGCGGCATAGGCTTCATGTTGTTGAGTCTGTTCAAAGTCAGGGCATGGATTGTAGACAGCATTCCTGTTGGTCTCAGAGTCGGAATCACCAGCGGCATTGGTCTCTTCCTGGCACTGATTGGCCTTAAAAATGCCGGTATTGTGGTGGCCAGCCCGGGCACCATAGTGACGTTGGGGGACATCACTCAGTTTGGCCCCATGATGGCCTGTCTCAGTTTGTTTCTTATTCTGGGTCTGGCCTTCCGTGGTCTCAAAGCCGCTGTGCTGATCGCTATCGCCGTTGTGACCGCCATTGCTCTGCTGGCTGGTGATGTTGCTTTTACTGGTGTCGCTTCAGCGCCGCCCAGCGTGATGCCCATCGTCGGTGAGCTGGACATTATGGGCGCTCTGAACCCTGAAATGCTGGGTGTCATTATTGCCTTCATGTTCGTCAATCTGTTTGATACCACGGGTACCCTGATTGCTGTGGGCGACAAGGCGGGCCTGGCAGACAAAAATGGCAAGATGCACAACATGAACAGAGCCATGGTGACTGACGGTACAGCTTCCTGGGCGGGAGCGTTGATGGGTACACCGACTGTGACTTCTTATGTTGAAAGTGCTTCAGGTGTGGCCGCAGGAGGTCGCACAGGTCTGACAGCGGTCACCATCGGTGTGCTGTTTTTGCTATGTGCTTTCTTCTCTCCCCTGGCTGGCATGGTACCCGCTTATGCAACAGCGGGAGCCTTGATTTATGTTGCCGTTCTGATGGTAGGTAGCCTGGCCAATATTGACTGGAATGATCTGACAGAAGCCGGACCGGTCATGATGACAGCGATCATGATGCCACTGAGCTTCTCTATTGCTAATGGTATCGCTCTGGGGTTCATCGCTTACCCGGTGATTAAAGTTCTGGCTGGACGTTCCAGCGATGTCAGTATCAGTGTCTGGGTATTAGCAGTGCTCTTTGCCCTAAAATTTGTCTTCTTTGGCGTCTGAGCCTGTCTGGCTTGCTCATTTAAGGTGAGCAAGCCTGTTAACTCTCTTCAGGCAAAAATTCTCAATCACGTTTTGATACCGTGCCCCTAATCCGTTCGTCTATCCTCACTGCTCTGATCCATAGAAAACAAAGGACAGAACCATTAAAAGTCTACTCTTGCACGTATTGGTTATTGTGCCTTTCGTCTGCCCGGCTGAGCCACAGACTTACCATTTTATCGTTGAGGTTAACCAGAATGGGGCTTCGACGAGCATAACCAGCACAAACGGATATTCAGGGTCAGGCATGCCACCCGATGACAAACCAGGCAGGCGAAACAAACTTCAGATCATCACCTTGATGTACGGAACGGGCTGCGGTAACCATTCCCGGACAACGGGGCCAGAGGATCATGGTCAGTCATTCAATGTACATTCAGAAAAATCGAATTATCTATACGACAATGACCATAATGATGAAGATTCGGGCCGACCCAACGACTCCCGACATAGCCTTGACGAAAACTGCCATGAGCAGCCCTGCTGTAATCGACAAGGACGCTGTATCTTTGCTCCCCCCACAAGTACCCGGTGTCGTTCAACCT
>NZ_JAHHPR010000743.1:0-1145 GCF_024606255.1 Endozoicomonas sp. SESOKO3 | reverse complement strand
GCTTTATTCTGGTAGAAATGCAGGAGCTTTTTCTCCGTGGCAAGGCGCTTCGTTCTCTTGGCTTCAAGGTGGACAAACAAAAGCAGAACCCGGAGATTGCCAGAGATCCTGCATTTATTCATTATCTTTCCTTTTTGACTGAGCTGTTTAACAGCCATTCCACCCTTTGGCACAAAGAGAGCCAACGTCGTCGTCATCAGGAAGACCTCTCCGCCCTTTTTATGGAAGCCGATAGTAAAGATTATGGTATTGAGTGGTACCGGCAGGTTCGCAGGATCCTGAAGGGTGACAAAGCGGTGCCTGTGACTCCGTCAACACCCGCTCAGCAACCGAACAAGCCTGAATACCGGGAAGAAGTAGTCGTATTGGCATTCTTTACTGCAGCAATGCTTGCGGCAGGTGGCATTTCGGGAGTCGTAGCCATCTGCAGGTTTTGTAAGGGCCTTATTGATTATGCCCGTCATTCCCAGAGTGCGAGCATGGCGGAGCATGCTGAGCAGGAGAGGGAGTTACAAAAAAAGTTAGGCAAAGCGCTCAACAAACCCGGGCGGAAAGATCCGAAAGCCAGGGACTGGAAACCCGGCAAAGAGGACTGGGAGGAGGTCAGGGACATTATGGAAGGCTACGATAGCGATACTGTGAACAGTGTACTGGTCGGTGCCGGGGCTATTGACCGCCCGCTATCTAACATGGATATGAATCTGCTCTATTCGCAGTTATCATTGACCGGTCTCTACGTTTACTTGAGGCAAGCAGAGTTTATCCAGACAGAAGAAGATAAAGAACGCCAAAAAATGGCGCAAGAAAGATTCGAAAAAATGGAGCAGGAAGAAGAGGCCAAGAGAGACAGAACCGCGACCTTTGCCGAAACCACTGAACTTCAGCAAGAGCACTCCACTTCCTACATTCACAGAAGCAGTGGTTTTTCCACTTGGGACACATCTTCCACTGAAACGGTCAGGCAGCGGGAGGCGACCCGGGACTGAATATGAGCGGTTCACCGGTCAACAATTTCCGCAATTAAAGAGCCTGCCCCTTGTCAATTTGCAGACTTTCCTTATCATGGTTGCTTCATCACGGAGATCCGCTCAGGAGCCTGACCGAGAATAGCGCCCGTAGCGAGGACGGCAGAAAATTGAGGATAA
>NZ_JAHHPR010000742.1:0-1330 GCF_024606255.1 Endozoicomonas sp. SESOKO3 | reverse complement strand
GCCTTGGATTAAAGTTTGCCAGACCTGCGTGAAGAGACTGGGCCCGGGAGGCGCGCATCTTGGCCAGTCTGGAACTCATCAGCTGAGAGCCGACTATGGCAAGAGCCTGCATGTGTGAGAGTCTCTGGATCGTCCGGCTATCCATAATCTCATTCAGGGTCTGATCCATTTCAGAAATGGTTTCCAGGTTGGTTTTGTCATGACTCCGACTTGAGGGTTTCAGAGTGATACACAAATAAGACAAGGAGTGATCGTCTTCTGAAAGTGAGGTAAACAGGCAGGTTCCACTCCAGACAGTGCCCACAGTTTCAATCAAATAGGGAACATTGAGTTGAGACACCGCAGAACGGTATGAGCTGCCAATCAGTGGCAGACGGCTCAGACCCGATGAAAAAAATGGTGTCATTATTTTTAGCTGGGTGACAGCGGACAATGTTGTAGACAGGGGTTCGGTGTCGGTGAGATTACAAGCAGCCATCACTTCATCGGCTACACCGATAACAGCCCCCGCAGCGGCTCCCGGCATTCCTATCAGAATGGCGGCGTTAAAGGCCCCTTTTGCAGGTGCGCTGATGTACTTTTCCAGGAAGTTCAACTGGCCCGTAGCAACCATTGCGCCACCAACAAAACCACACAGGTAATTGAGAGAGCCGGGCATGGGAGTATTGCTCATGGTAGCCGCTCCCATGACACCGGCACTCATATAATAAGGGGCAGATGTTTTGAAGTGATTGTAGAGTACGTCCAGACTGGATAGGGCGACACCGGAAATAACACCTGCACTCACGGTGTAAGGCGTTTGATCAGGCGAATTGCTCGCAGCGATACCGCCTGCAACACCGCTTATGAGAGGCATCACCAGCCACTGAGAGTGATGCAACATCTGATGAGGCTGGTGAGACACCAGATCAGGGTAAGAGGGTTGTACTGATTCTGAAGAGAAAGCTACTTCATTCATCAATAATAGAATGAATATCAGGTTAAAAAATCGCACTCTAAACTCCATTTACTTCTTTGTTCTGCTTTATGAGTCACTTCAATATGCTTTATGAGTCACATCTGAGGACTGGATCTGAAAGTATTGGAGTAAAGGGAGCCAGAAAAGTTCCTGCCTTTTACAATATGAAATGAGTGTTATGAGGTTGGAGATTTAGTGCATTTTTGTTGGATGAGAATCATCAGGCAGGTGTGCATGATCTTATTGATTGAGCCTGAAGAATATCTTCAGGTTCGACTATTAGGTGAGAATAACTCAAATCACTTGCTGTACCTACCTTACCAAATTGAGCGGAAAGCCCCGTACTTCTAGTTCGGGGATGGATAGCTCGCA
>NZ_JAHHPR010000741.1:0-1933 GCF_024606255.1 Endozoicomonas sp. SESOKO3 | reverse complement strand
GCCCTACATTGGTAAAACGTCGTGTGGCTGCCAAAGATAGCCAGGGTGAAGATGACTGGAGTCAAGCACCTACGACGAATGAATGGTATCTGGCATTTGCATCAGGACCTATCGGTACAGGTGAGGCTGGAATACGAACAGCACTGGATGATGGATCGAGTAACCAAAATCTCAAACTCTTTGTCTATGATCTGAAAAGTAAAGCTTTTGTGTCGGGCATGGCACCTATGGATTCAGGGATTTCTCAGGCGTACGGTGGCAATACTACAGCCGTCGATTGGGATCGGGATTATAAAGACGATGCTCTTTATCTGGGCGCTATTGAAACCGGTACATCAACTCTGGATGGGAAGCTTCTGAGATTGCGTTTGCAGGATACCCTGACCGACTCAACACTGACAACGCTTCTTGACACCGGGAAGCCTGTTTCAGCCGCTCCTGTTGTGGCCTCAGACAAGAATCGTCACTGGCTTTATGTAGGGAGTGGAAGGCTTCTGACGTATGATGATAATCGCACCACACAAACCCAGTCATTCTTTGGCTTCAAGGAGCCGCAGAGTAGCAACGGTGATTTAACGTATAATGCGGTGTCTTTATCGGACTTGGTTAATACGACGGACGTACAGGTATACACCAATGGCACTGTCAATAAGAAAACCAGCAGTGGCAATGTAGCCTTTACTGTGGACTCCTCAACCGTCGGCAGCTTTACTGCACTTCAGTCAGTGATTGCGACCAAGAGTGGCTGGGTGCTTGATCTAGAGGGTGATGGTGTTATTCCTGCCGGAAGATCAATCACTTCGGCTTCCCGATTGTTTTCACTGGTTCTGTTCACTGAATACAGACCGTCAGAAGACAGTTGTCGAGTGGATGGCTCTAGCGCCCTGATTGGCTTGCATTACCAGACGGGGACCGCATCGCCCGATCCCGTTCTGGGTGGGCAGGATCAGGGCGATCAGGTCAGTGAGGATCTTTCCATAAAAAGAGTCAATCTGGGACTGGGTTATGCATCATCTCCCGTTATCCATCAGGGAGCCAGTGGTCATCGAACGGCGGTTACCCAGGGCGCTGGAGGCAGTATCAGCAGTCACGACCTGAATTACAATTTTCAGACTTCCGGTAGAATGTCATGGCGACAGATCTTGCGCATTCCCTGGGGAAGCGAATGATTCCATGGATCTCTGGTATTGCCCTTCATTCTTTTCGATTGGATATTTACAATCATTGTTCGGTATTCACCAAATATGTCACATAACTTCAGTATTGGGTAAAGTCATTATGCTTCACCCAAAAAGACCAGATAACGTCGCCAATCCAGACCTATTTTTTCGAGATAGGCAAGACTACAGCTCCGCACTTCTTCAGGGGAATAATCTCTGGATGCTTTGATGTCAGCAGGAACGGGTTCCAGAGGGACGTTATCACGCCGACACTGGTGGACAAATTGAAACCAGGCCTGCAAGAATTCATTGACCAGTTGTACCTCTTCAGCTGTTTTAGGGCAGCGAAAAAAACGGAATTCCATCGTTGGAAGTGCATCGATACCAGCTGTTCCGTTGATATGTAATAACGAGATCGCCATGTACTTTTCTGCAACGCCTGAAAGCGCATCAAATTGATCGCATGGCCAAAACTTCCATTTCCCGGTCATATGCTGAAAGTCGGTCATATGAACAAATCGACTGTAAAAACCAGTAAACTGTTTCAGGTTTTCCATTTTTTCTTCATTGGTTACTCCTTGCAGATTGCTGATGCAATAGTCCCCATCCATTAGTTTCGTATTATAATGGGCAATCATTTGATTCATCCTGACTATCGCGCTACCCTTCAGCTTCTCAAAATCACCGAATGTTTTATGCCATTGCGCCTCTCTGTCCGAGACAATTCGTTTATCATTACCAAAAAATCTGAGTAAATAGGGATTGTTTTGTAA
>NZ_JAHHPR010000740.1:0-2091 GCF_024606255.1 Endozoicomonas sp. SESOKO3 | reverse complement strand
GGTGGCAAGTCCTTTATCGCCCTGTCGTCTGTTTTCAAAGGCAAAAACGGTCTGGAATCCCGTATTCAACTGACCCTGCCCGCCGGAACTCCGGTGACCACACCACGCAGTGACGCTATGTTCATTGTGACAGAGTACGGTGTTGCCGACGTGCACAACAAGTCACTGAAAGATCGTACTGCGGCCCTGATTGCAATCTCTCATCCGGACTTTCGCGAGACCCTCACCATTGAGGCCCGTGAAGCGGGTCTGATCGACTAAAGCGGACATTTTATCCTATTCTGAAATCCTATATTGCCAAGCAAAACCGTTACCATGGTAAAGCTGTTGATTTTCGTGGGTCTGGTTCTGGTGTCCCTTGGACTGATTCTGCATTTTGCGCCAGGGCTGTTGAAATGGTTTGGTCACCTTCCCGGTGACCTCCATTGGAAGAGTAATGACTTTCAGGTCTTCATTCCTGTCACCTCAATGATTATCATCAGTGTGTTATTGACACTAATCATCCAACTATGGCGCTGAATGGAGGGAGGAAGTGATGCAGTCACACTATCTTCTGACAGGGTTAACCATCGGCTTGCTTCTGACGGGGTGTTCTGCTTTTAAAGGGTCAGAAAAAAAGTCGATGTGTTCCGAAAGCTGGTATGAGTTTGTAGAGTCGATACTATTCACTGGTGACTCCATGGGTCACGGCCCTGATCTCGGCTCTCCGGAGTGGCGTTCCGTTGTGGAGTTCAGGCTGGATCTACGAGATCAGGGCCTGTTACCTGATCGATCAAGTGATCGCTGGTGCGAGGCTATCGATCAATTTTTGAAAGCCCATGACGAATAGTTCTACCTTCGCGGTAATCCCCTGAGCTGATCATTTCGTCGTAGGTTGTAGACATGACCATATCCAGCTGATCCGACAGATATTTGCCTAACGTGTATTTGGCCTCAAAGATGCTGTGAAAGACCTTGGGTTTTTTTTCGGCACGCTCGGTAAGCCACTCCTTATCGTTAATGCGGCATAGATAGATGTCACCCTCAGCCGAGATCAATTCCAGGTGGGTCGGCTTCCGGCGAACAATGGCAGTCAGCGTTTTCAGATTCATAAGCTAGCCTCACGAGTGTTTTTTGAGAATCCATGATCCCTTAAATGGGTTGTCTAACCTCTGGCTTCTGCCAGCCGGTTCCGCCTCAGGGATGTGTTGTGCAATCACATGCATCAGTTTTGAAAGGGAGTCAGGTTCAACATCCAGCATGACCACACTTCCACCCTGCTCTATGTGATCATGGAAAGGTTGAAGCCTGAAGTTGTCACTGGAAGCTCCGATCAAACCTCCCAGCCAGGTGGAGTAACCCAGTACCACCAGGCAAGAGAAAAAGGTAACGACTGAGGCAACGGGATGTCCCTCCGTTAACTCATGAACCGAGAGTCCGGTCAGAACTGTCAGCAGGATGCCCACGAGAAACCCTCGTCCACCCGAGTGGACAGTGTCGTATTCCTCGAGGAAGGACAGATCATTCAGATGTTTTTTTGCGTAGCCAGATGATCTTTGTGAGCGATGTGGATCCGGTTGTGGTTAACCCCTTCAGCTTCTGCAAGATCGTTCAACTTTTGGGCGAAGGAGAGGTCAGGCAGACGATAGAGTACTCTTAACATACAAAACACCTTTCTTCGGTGATTAATTAAGGTCTCAAAACCCAATGTTAGAGCGTTTACGCATAATTAGCGAATTTGGATCATATGGAAAGAATCAGGACTTTATAACGCACCTCTCTCTTACTAACTCTTTGAAGGCTCAATCAGCCAGAGACAGATAACCGTTTTTTTCGCCAGACCATCACAATTTCCAATTTTAGCGGCTCAGAGAAAGGTAGAGAGCAGACCTGGCGTTCACTCTGCGCAACGAGCCTCCGGCAGAGGCACATAGCAAGGTTGTCTTCATATAACTTTATTCTCACACTGGCTTCAAATTCAACGTTTGCTTTAACCGTGAGGCAAAGCTGAGTGAGGTGGAGGGGTAGAACCCGGGAACGAACGGGAAGAATTTGTCAGACACGGTTGCCGGATTGTTATGAACTTTATGGTGAATGAACTCTCTAAGAATA
>NZ_JAHHPR010000739.1:0-6826 GCF_024606255.1 Endozoicomonas sp. SESOKO3 | reverse complement strand
GTCATTCTCCCATGCAGAAAGTATTCCTTACTCTTACACTCTGGGTGCCCTCTACAAATGGCATCAGAATATTGACAGGAAAGCCAGGAGGACCTCAGCACCTGCCTCCTCTACAGCTGTGAAAGCAGCAATGGCTGGTCACGAGATTGAGAGGTTCGACCCTGATAAAGATAAGAAAATCCACGGCGAACTTTAATATCAGAAATCAGTGAATGCCCACTCAGTAGCAATACCCATCGAAAAGCAACCAGTATAAAGGAATACATAGTGATTGCTTTCAGGTCAGGCTATCAAATAAACCCTGTTTTCAGGCATGCATGAATGTATTCCCGCCCTGAAAAAACCACTCAATTTTACTGGCATTGGACTTTGTCATTACGAACTAAATTCGCTCAATTGCTTACCGAATTTGCCACTGTGAACTAAATTCACTCAACAACTTACCGGAACAGCCATGAGAAACTGGAAGTTGCCTGCTTATCTGGTGTGGTGATCACTTTTCACGGTAATAAAATACTCAGCTCTGAGGTAGTAGAATGACATATGTTCGCCCCAACGCAATCAGCCTTGCCGTGGCCGTTTCCATCATTTCTTCCATCACTGGTACACAGGCACTGGCCGAACGCAGGCTGCAGACAAAATCCATGATTATATTGGACAATGGACATACGGAGTTTACCCAGAGTGAGGTCGTGGTTCAGCCAACTTTAGGTGATGACCAGCAGCCAATACCCAAATCCTTTACTACCACCTACCCTGATCAGGCTGAAGCAAGGACTGTCCATGACATATCTTCTGAAGGCTTCACAGACGTTCTTTCTGGTATCGACGGTGGCGTTTCCACTGTTGATCTGTTTGAGACAGACGACAATGACGTTGCTCAAAAATACACCAAAGTCGTCAAGGTCGGTAATGAGGGGGTCTTCAGATTCACCCATAACCTTGCAGAAGAAGAGCTGATCATTGAAGTCAGAAATGGAATGACCGATCAGGATTCAATTGAGGCTGTTCTTGCACACTTGGATGGCACCCAACCATTTGAACCGTTAACGAGAGTCGTCAGCCCCAAAAAGCTGGTCGGAGTATTGAAAGGAGCCAATGATAGAGCAGGCAACCTTGGCAAAGTCGATCACTATGTAGCCCTTGCCACCATTAAAGTAGACAAAGTTGAAGTGAATGGGCGCACCTTTATGCGTCTTGTCGCTGTCGGCGATCAGCCGCCTGAACTGCAGCGTCTGGGTCAATCGCTCTTTGTCAATGATGAAGCGCTTTTAGCAGCAGCGACTACTGCCTACACCCAGGTTCACGTTCTGGAAAAAGATTTACAACAGAAAGTCCTGAATGATTTGTTGTCATACCAGAAACCCGTCGGATATGTCGTCCACTTCGAGGATGAGACACAGGTTTATCCTGTGCCTGCGGGTTACCCAAAACTGGAAGTGTCTGAGGCTTCGGGGGAGATTATTGTTTTCCGTGGTCAGAAGCAGAACCTGGCCGACACCGCTTTTGCCAGAAGCTTCCGTAACCTCTGGGACATAGACCCTGATAACCCCAGCTCTCCGGTATCAGTGAAGGTAAAAAAAGATAGGATCAAAAACTTACAATACATCATTCGAAGCTCGCAGATGGCACTGCTGGAAGATTTATTTGAGATGTACGATGCCAGAGCTTACGAAGATCAATCGACTAAGCTTTCACTGAAAAAAGAACAGGCGACGATTGAGCTTGCATACTGGGCATCTCTCGAGCAGGCATTGATCAGTGCTACTCCAGATCAAGCAGATGAATTTGTATTCACACCAGATCATGTCAACATCGCTGCTTCGGTCATCACACCAACCTGGATGCGTGCTCAAATCGAACGACACTTCAGCTTGAGACGCGAAATTAGCAAACTCCTGAATAATCAGCTGTTTCTCCACAATATTAAGGAAGTGGTACCTCTTGTCAGCATTACCAATGAAGCCCAGATCGATATTCTTGGAGATAACACAGAGTTTGCTTCCAAAGTCACGAGCGACATGGCCAGAAAGCTGATTGAGCTGGAAAGCTCGCTGGAAATGCTGCAGGCAAGTGAAAGCGAACGAGAAAGTGAACTCATCCGGTTTAGAAGCCATATAGAGCTCACAACGGAGAAATCCACTACCAGTAAACAGGAATTATTCAAAGCACTTCGAAGCAAGCAAAGAATTGAGAATGAGCTCGCACGGCTTAGAGGAGAGAGGGGAGAACTGCGTAGCCTGTTACTGGAACTTCAGCGGGATGTCGAACGAATTCCCAAGCTGGAGAAAAAAATTCGAATTTTCAAATCATTTGCCACAAAAACTTTCAATACTCAAACGGCAGCAAAGCCCGATATTGATGATTGGGATGATACCCAGCCACCGGAAGAACAAGCCAGACTCACCGGAAAAAAAACTCTGGCGATCAACCCATTGGTTGCCGCAACAGGAGAGCCTGTTAAAGAGGCTGCAAAAACAAAACAGGCGGATATTGGCGGCAAGCGCGGTTTTATTTTGGACAATGGAAACGACCTGACTAACCTTCAGTTCATTCAACAGCAGCTGGAACAAGACGCTGAACTCTCCGATGAGGAAGATCTGGAACAACTAATTCTTAATGCCAGAACCGATGCCACAAAAGCTCGCAACGCTCAAATGGCAGCAGAGCTTGGCATTGATAACTGGGAGGATGCCCAGCCATTAGCAAAACAAGCCAGACTCATCAGCCAGAAAATTATTGAAATCCGACGACCAGTTACCGCAACATCGGTTACCGCAACATCGGTTATCGCAACATCAGTCATCGCAACATCGGTCATCGCAACATCGGTCATCGCAACACCGTTGGCCACAACAGCGGTTGCCAGGACGTCGGTCGCCGCAACACCGGTTGCGACAATATCAGATACCGCGACGGTTACCGCAGCAAACGCTGCAACAGAAAAACCTCGGGAAGAAGCAGTCAAAGAACAACTGGCAGCCATTGAAAGCGAGCACGATATTACTCCAGACAATGAAAACGGTCTGGATTCGGGTCATCGATCCATTCAACAGCACCTGCAACAAAAGGCAGAACCAGCCGATTGGATAGCCCAGAATAATCCGGCTAACATTGACGTTCAGCTGAGTCTCGTCCCGGATGAAGAAAAAAACCTGGAAGTCCGTTACCAAGCCATTCAGGAGCCAGCAAAACAGCAGGCAGTTCAGATCGTTCAAGAACATCTTCGGCTACAGAGCATTAGAAAAGATGCTGAAAAAGAAGATGAAATCAAAGCCCTCTATAAAACCATTGCCGCACATTTAAACATTCCGGATTATGATAGTAATGCTGATGATGATGATATTGAAGCTCAACATGATCGCCTGATTCAGAAACTTAAGGCAATGTACACTAAACATGAAATCATGCGTAACAGACTTAAGACCCTGCTCGGTCAAAAGGATTTAGAGGACTCCTTCACCCACGTCAGAAAAGCCACTCTGAAAAAGATTCTTGGTAATGAGCTGGCTAAAGACAGCAATCTGGAAGACCGCTTTATCCTGGAAAGAACGGTATATCTCAAGCTCTTTAAACTTGCGAAGCTGGAAAAAGAACTGGAAGACATCAGAACACCAGGCCACCCCAAAGTCATGCCTGAAGTCCTTGAGACACTCACTGCCGTAGAAAACGCCCTTGATATGCATTGCCTTGATCAAAACGACGACGTCTATCTCCGTCGCCAGGACATTTCCAGAGAGGTGCAGGTGTACATCAGAGACGCCAGACAGCTGGCTGAGAAAGAGGCCCTGAGCATACTGGGGGTCGCAGAAGAAATACTCGGCGTCATAGCCTATGAAGAGGACGACAAAATATCAAGACTCACCAGGATTTCCGGCATACTCAATAGCCATGCTATCCCGGATGAGAAACTGGATGAGATACGGGATGAGATAGATATCATCCTTTGGGCATTTGAAAGCAAAACCCTGAACGTGAAGAACCTGACACTCATCAGGCTTCTTGCCCACCTTCGCTATAAACTCGAAGACCCTGCCCCGGATAAGCAAGCCAGGGTGCGACAGACCGATCGGCTGGAAACCATAGAAAAAATACTCAACATTAAATTCAACGAAGAGGATGACCAGGCAGCAAGACTTCCCCTGATTCTCACACTGCTTGAAGGTGATGATGTTCCGAAAGATACGCTGGAGCAGATAGATCAGACCCTCTGGAAAGAAGACAGCACAGCGCTCGACGAGAGTGTTCTCAAACTCAGGAGGCTTCATGCGACTCTTGCCTATAAAGTCGAAGATTTGCATCTGGAAAAGCAAGCCAGTGAAAGACAGGCACGTTTACTTGCAGCCGTAGAGGACAAGCTCAAGATCTACCCTTCTGAACACATTGCTGCTAAAGACAAGGTCAAGGCTCTCACCGCTAAACTGGCCAAAGATCTGCATGTAGCACTTGAAGTAGATGACAACCTGCCTGATGGGAAGGATGCTTTAAAAGCCAAAATTCAGACGTTAATAGTGGGCATGGCCAATGACGATGAAGCTGTCAGAAGAGCCAGAAACAATAAAGTAGCTCACCAGCTCAACATTAAGGACTATAAAGATGATGCCGCTATCGACGACCAGAACAGCCTGATTGAAGCGAAACTCAATGAGCTGTTCGGAGAAATTTTCAATGCGAGTCAGTCTGACGTTAATGAGCGAATCGCAACCATTGAAAATAGACTGGACGGGCTAATGGCTCGCCTGGGACCTAAACCCCGGTACGCTCTTGATCGAGAAGTAGCCAGAGCCAGGAAAGCTGTGGGAGAAGCTGAAAATGAGCTGCAGGCTCTTTACCGCAAGCTGGGGGCTATTCTTCATGTACGTGTGGTATCTAATTCTCCTGCCACCTTCCCTCTCACGGATGAAGAAAAGGCAATTATTAATCAGAGAATGAAACAAATTCAGACCGGTTTAGGTCTGGTTGCAGTTGATGAGCAAACCTCGGAAGAGCGAGTAGACGACATCAGACATTTCCTGCAGGGAGACGGTTCAGGGAGACGAGCAGAAGTTGTTCTGAAACTGAGAGCTGTCACATCAGATCTGGACATCTCTGTTGAGAGTAACCCTGATGCATCAGAAGAAGAGAATTATTTTAATGCCATTAAAGCCTCCGTAGCCACTCCCGGTCGGGATAAATTCGAGGTAGTCGTTGAAACAGTTGGTGAACTGCCTGAGATCATGAAAAAGTACGCTCAGATCGCAAAATTCATGCGTGAGCGCGACCATAAACTGAAGGAAGTGATCCTCGCACGAGCAGAAGAAAGTGATGCAAGACACAATCTGGACAGTAAAAATCAGGAGATTGACGAGCTTAAGGGCGTCGATCAGGAAGCCAAAGCTCTGCTTGAAGACGAGATAGCCGCGCTGGAGTCAGTCCTGAAACAGAAAAGTGCGGCTATACCGTTAGCACAAAAAGCTCTGGCGGATCATGAAGAAAATCTTAAAGACATTGAAGATGAACTGGGTCTTAAACAAGATTATAGTGCCAATTATGAAGACCGGATCGACGCCCTGAAAAACAAACAAGTAAAGCTGGGCGGATATGACGGTACTGGCGGGAAGATCCTGCAACTGACCCTGCAGCAGGAGCGCCTGAAAAAGGAAGTAGAACTCAAGACGGCGACTATAGAGAACATGAAGCAAGCCCTGGAAGCGGCACAGGAAGCTGTCGAAAATGAGGGTGGCCCCTTCCAGTACACGCCGAAACAGGCAAAAATACTAACCGAGTTGCACGCTTATATGCAGACGCACTCTCTCAAGAAACAAGCTCTGTCAGCCGCAATGGCTCTTGCAGAATCGGCAGAAAAAAGCGGTAAGCTAATACTACCATACCTTCCGACTTTCGATTTTGATGATGAATTGGCACCGATTCGCCTGCAGGCAATGGTTGGAGACCATCTGACGTTTGATCAGGCCAGACGTATTGCGGAAGTCTTCAAAAACCTGAAGGCGACCTTTAGGTCTGAGTCTGCAGAAGATCAGCCCACGAATGCCCTGAAAGAAGTCGAATTTCTGGCACACAGGGCCAGGATCGAGCTAAAAACCGGGGCTCAACAATACGAAGACGAAATATACGGCATGGGCGCAGCAGCCATTCACTTTGTCGAGCATGAACCAGAGGACCTGAAAGGCTTCTCAGAATATTTCGCTACTCGTTCTGCCAGTGGTAACAAGATTATCGGTCTGCTGCGTGAAGGTGTGATCAGTAAGGTTGAACTTGAGAACTACATGAAAGCCGTTAGAGGTGTGGATGGTTATCAGACAGTGGATGAATTTGAACACTTCCTTGGCCACAGACACGGCGTCAATTTGCCTCACTTCAAGACCGTTGTCCAGATGCTGTCCGACAAAGGCACTGAGGAATTCATGCAGAGTGCCTTTACGGCTGTCCCCGTGACTGCCACCAGCCCGGCAGGTATGAAAGAGTCTGTTGCCGGCATGAAAGAATACGCAGCTGCTATCATCGCCAACTACATTCTTGACGATATTGCCTTTGAAAACGGCCGCAAGACGGCAGCATTCCTGACCAATGTTCAGGATACCCTGGAACCTTACGCTCATGCTGCTGGAATATTTGAATCAGAGCTGATCCGGGCTATCCATGACACATTGGTGCAGGCTCACGCCGCAGCGGTTGAGCGACAGCTCAATGATTACTGGGTCAAACCTTCAGCCTCTCTGTTACAGGCGGTTATCTGGTACTACTCCAACTACAATCCTCTACTGGTGACCTATACCGCTCCGGAGGCAGCCAGACTGTCTCTCTCGAACATGGCGTTCCTCTATCT
>NZ_JAHHPR010000738.1:0-1781 GCF_024606255.1 Endozoicomonas sp. SESOKO3 | reverse complement strand
AGCCTGTTAGGTGACTAACGGGAATCTCGCTCCTTCAGGGGCGAGAGGATGTCAAGATACCGTTCCCGAAACCTTAAAGGTCGATGTAAATCCTGTCAGCACGCTCATAAAATTAGTAATAAGTAATTTTTAAATTTTATAAAATAGGTTATTACAAATGAATTGGCATAAAGAGCTGAATTTACAGCAGACCGTTTTTTCAGACTGTACTATTGAGCGTTGCAAGTTCGCCAGACACTTGCGCCCGGCGTTTATTTTGGAAGGTCAGGCTTCAGATCTGATTTCTGAGCCCTAATTGATCAGGGTGAGGGAGAAGATAGGTCTGCTGCTGGATGTAGTCGTTGCCATGATTTTCAATGAAATGACGTAGCATGGTCATTGGCACTACTAACGGCAGGATACCCTGACGGTACTCTTCGACCAGTTTGAGAAACTGGTTTCGCTCTGTGGTGTCCACAGTCTTCTTTACGTAGCCCAGAATGTGCAGCATGGTATTAGTGTGGGACTTCCGGGTTGCCCTTTTTTTCAGGGTGTTCATGAACTCTTCGAAGTATTGTGCCAACAAAGGTTGCAGTTCCATCTTGCCGCCTTTGGCAACGAGCTGTCCCAGGGCACTATAATCGCTGGGATTGTGAGCCATGATCATATATTTGTGGGTTGAGTGAAAATGAACCACAGCGGCATGACTGGGATTTTTCAGTACTTCGCTGTGCCAGCGGTGGTAGGCATACACCCGGGTGAAAAAATTTTCCCTCAAAACGGGATCATGGAGTCGGCCTTCTTCCTCCACAGGCAGAAGAGGTTGTGCTTCCATCAGGGCTTTGGCGTATGCACCTGCAGAACTGACGCCAGAAGGGAAGCCGTTTTCATGGTAGACCTTGACCCTTTCCATGCCACAACTGGGGGATTTTTGCATCAGGATATAGCCACTGATATCGGTTAATTCTCTGGCTTTTCTGTAGCCATAATCAGTCAGCTGATCGGTAACGTCCACATCTGGGTGATCGGTACCCACAACCCTGACCTGCTGGATATCCCCAACCAGACGAATAGGTTCCCTGGGGGTGCCCAGTCCGATGGCCACTTCCGGGCAGACAGACTCGAATTGGAAGAAATGACTCAGGGTATTCATACAAAACGAAGAGCGCTTGTGCCCACCATCGTATCGGACTTTCTGACCCATCAGGCAGGCGCTGATGCCGAGTTTGATGTCTTTTTCGGGTTCTGGAATTGAGACGATAGCCATTAAAACTTCCTCTTTATTATCCTTTTGCTTTCTATGTAACTTATTTTAGAGCAACCCCCTGGAGCCTATCGGACAGTAGGAAAGTTCGATCTGAATTCCAGAAAGAGCGGCTATCTTTTTCGTTGTAAGCGCACAGCGAGACCCGGGTACAAATGACAGCACGATAGGCTGATATAATACCCGGCACGTATAAAACCGACAATAATGAGGGGGTGGGTTGCGCTCACTTAAGGAATTCCCATATCACTATTGCTGAGAAACCACCCACAACCCCAGACACATAATCGGGCAGGGAAAAACCGAATAGACTGCGAACCAACAAACCGATTAAGAAACTGGCCACCAACATCACTGCAAGGGTAATCAGGCATCGTTTCCAGAGAGGCAATATGGACGAAGCAGTTTTGACGTCAGTCATGATGATCCTCAAATGATCATAATCTCACAGTCTAGTAGGCGGCTGTCATAACCCGCAAATTCAGAGGCGTTATAAACAGCATGAACTATCCGATTTTTTTTAAGGCTGCTTCAAGGC
>NZ_JAHHPR010000737.1:0-1062 GCF_024606255.1 Endozoicomonas sp. SESOKO3 | reverse complement strand
GCCATGAAATAAACGACTACAGATAAACAACCCCTGTACCCATTGCTGCCCCGCTTCCTGAGCAAAAGTTTTCATGGCTTCCAGCCTGCCCACTGCCCGATAGAAGCGGTTATTATATCTCATGGTTTTGAGCCATTCATTTGAATCAATTTCCAGTCGGGTCAGAATGGGTGGGATATCAGAAGGGATTGAACCTTTCTTATCAGATCGGACTGCACGCCCACTCCAGTCAACCAGTTCAAGATAATCGTGAAGAATATAAGGCAATGCCTTAGCCGGATTTTGCCCCTGTGATCGAAAAGGCATAAGGGTGATTGGCTGCTTACGGGTGTCCGAACCTGCCAAATTTTCAATTCGTTCCTGGATCGACGTGTAGTCTGACCCTTCTGGAGTTTCCGCCATTTCGGCACGGAGCGGATTCAGGTCAACATAGGCCATGCAGGTCAACAACGCTGCCTCATCCAACAACGCCTGACTTTTAAAACGCCCTTCCCAGAAGCGACCTTTGCAGCCATCTTCCTGGTTAGCCTCACGGGCAAGATACTCATTCAGGCATCGCATGAACCAGCTGATGTTCGTTAAACGATTTCGATACTCTTCAACAAATTCGTCCACGCGAGCCAGCTCCGAATGACTCAGCTGGTCAGCAGCAAGATACCTCTGAACCAGAAGCGGCCCTGTGAAAAGCCTTGTCCACCGACTCAAAATTTCATCTCGTGTCCACTCTCTGGCAGGTTTCTGATTGATATGCAAAACCACATGATAGTGATTCGACATAACAGCATAGGCGCAGACTTCTATAGAAAAGATTGAAACCAGTTCCCTGAGCTTATCTACAACCCACTGCCGACGGTGCTCGTAGTTTTTGCCCGTCAAATAATCCTCCCCACACAAATACGCTCTGCGCACGCATCGAGCTATACAGTGATAATAAGGCGTGGAACCTGGGTCGATCAAAGAACTTCGTGCACGGGTCATAACCTCTCCTGCCGGAACTAAATAACAGCGACAGGAAAAAACTAGACGAGCTGGCTTGTTTGTCAAATATAAGGGTGTCCTATT
>NZ_JAHHPR010000736.1:0-14178 GCF_024606255.1 Endozoicomonas sp. SESOKO3 | reverse complement strand
AGATTGCCTCCACATCTGAGGAATGGCAGGAGGTGTTGAGGTGTGACTAAGAGATAGTTGGAGTCGGCGTATGCTGTGGTGAAGCATCCGTTATGGCTACCTTACGTCATATTGTACATTGGTAATCGTAAATTCCTGTCTCTCCTTTGTAACCATGAACGCGTCAAAATAATCGAAAGGTGCCCTTCCTTGCAGAATTTTCACTGCTTCACCTGTTTCACCTTTTTTAGGATCTGCGCGGTGATAGAGAGGTAGCTCCATCTCGTCAGCAATTTCCCGTGCGGCATCAATGAACAATAAATCACTCTTATCGGGGTAGGCCTTCTCAAGAAATAACGCAGGGCGATCATCCTGATCCAACACCATACGGATAACACGTCTGCTGAGGATATCTCCTTTGGCGTTCTTTCTAACAATCATTGCATTGCGTCCATCCATCACGTAGCTCATCAGTCCTCTGCTGTAATCCTGAGCGCCGTCCGGTGTTAAACAAGTGCGAACTTCAAGCCCACTGATAAAAAGATCCCAGGGATCTTCCGTCAGCTTCAGGGTTTCTCCCGGGGACAACAGCTTGCTTCGGGTTTCTTCGCTGAAGTCACTGAAGTTCGCCCCCCAACCTGCTTTGAATTGGGGATATATCCGGTAAACGGCCTTCAAGTGTGGATTGGTCAGCGGTGACTGCCTGCTCTCAATAAAAGTATTGCTGGCACTGGTCTCTGTAAACTGAAGGATAAGGTCTGTAAGTTCTGTATTTCCGTATTCTTCCATTGATGCCATGTAAAAAGGCAGGAGATAGTGGTGTCGTTGTCTCCATAGCCATTGTGAGACCTCCTTACTTTTTCCCACTAAAGCGTCAGCCCCTTTTTCGGCAATCAACAATGGCAATCCTTCTTTCTGACAGCTTAAGCCCATGCTGTCCAGAAATTGATTAAACCTGTCTCCCATGTTGAGTATCATGTAGAGCAAACCCAGTTTTTCACAAGTCAGGCTCTGGGTAAGCTTTTTCAGGGTCTGCATTACCATTGCTTTATTCATATCATTGCTGGCCAATGCCCGCTCAAGAGTGACCAGCCACTGGTGGAAAACCTTGCCATCTTTCATCCGTCGCCTGCTAGCGCTAGAAGCTTGCAGACATTTACAGAGTTCCTCAATGTCATCTTCTGAGATGACATCGGGTACAAATGCCAACCATTGCAGCGGGGCCAATCGCAAATGATCTCCGCCCTTGATTCCGGACTCACCCAGTATTTGCTGTATTTTCGGAGTACTCTGAATCAGGCGGGCGAGCCCACTGATCAGATAGGGAATATTTTTTTTATTGCCATGTTTCATGATGGCCCTGACAAAATGATCCAATACTGAAGTATCCATTATTTCTTTGGATGATTTGCAAGCGGCAATGATCATCAAAAGTCGATGCACTTTCACTTTGATAACGGGCACATCCTCAGGTAGTGGCGTAGCAGCATACTTGCTCTCCAGGTTGTCAACTGCAGTGAGCAATACCTGTGAATATTCCGGGGTTATTTTACCAATGTTTGCTCTGAGTGCGGTTAGATAACGGGCCAGCGGTTTGCCTTCAAGTAAAACAAACCCATTGATATCACTGAGTTGTTTGAGCTCTTCAAACTGCAAGGCAACAGGAGCAGGAGCTTTCAATATATTTGCCACGGCATCAATATAACGGCAATAATCGATGGAACCTTGTTGTTTTGCCAAATAGGCCAGCTCTTTAGCAATATGCCAGATGTTATCTGAATTAGTGTTATACAGAACCGATCTAATGTACGACATTAACTCAGCAATATCAGCTTTCTCTGAAAAACCGGAACAGGCTGCATAGAGATACAACAATCTTCTTGTACAGCATTTGAAATCTTCATCAACAAAAATGTTTGGTAAATAGCCATCCACGTCAACTCTTGGAATAAATTTTTTTTCGATATTGTCAACTTCACTCAACAGCTGTCTGGCAAATTCGTTATTTTCCGATTCGAGGGTTTGCCTGATCTGCAAAAGTCCGTCCTTGACCAGTTTATCATCCTCCAGAGGGTTTAATGCTGTCAGCTTTTCATTGATTACACTGTTCTCCTCTGCCGGAGAAGGCGAATCAGGAAGACGTTGAAACAGGTTCTTTGCTTCCTCGAACCGGATGGATAAAGGAATCCTCTCAAGGTACCTGGGGACCATTTCAGCTGGCAATTCAAACTGTTCATCAGCAGCCAACATAACCCGGAGTTTTTCAGCCGTGTTTAAAAAATTTTTTTCGAATAGCTTTTTTACCGTCTTGGAAGCATCAGTTCTCATGCACTCATGAAAAACGACACATTGCACTTCTTTGGTGGGTGACTTTTCTATTGCCCTATCATGAAATTGTTCCATAAGAGAGCTGGCGGCCAACTGGATAGCTTCAGCTTTTGAACCGGGTAATTGTTTCTCAAGATCAGGTCGAAGATTAACCAGCCGTTCAAATAGCTGTTTACTTCCATCGGTATTGGAGGTTTGCTCTGACAATACGGTGATGCCATCATGCAGCTCTACCTGCTTGCCAAGAAACTGAACGGAACCATCTTGTGCTGAAAAGCCAATGGATGATTTCATGATCAATGCATGCAGCTGTTGAAGTGTCAGGCCATTTAGCTGATAAGGATTCATTTTACTTCTCTGGCACGGTGGCCGCATGCGATGGATAAGAAGCTGTTATGGCTACCTTGAATCACGTTTTACTTTGGTGATAGTTAGTTTCTGTCTCTCCATTAATAATGGGAACTCGTCAAAATAATCAAAAGGCGCCCTTCCTTCCAAAAGTTTCAATTCTTCACCTTTTTTAGCCTCCACGCAGTGGTAAAGAGGTAGCTCCATCTCTTCAGCAATCTCCCGTGCGGCATCAATGAACAACAAATTATTCCCATCGGGATAGCCCTTCTCAAGAAATAACGCGGGGCGATCATCCTGATCAAACACCATGCGAATAACGCTTCTGCTGAGAATATTTCCTTTTTGGTTCTTTTTGACAATCATGGCATTGCGTCCATCCATCACATAGCTCATCAATCCAGATCTATAACTCTTCAGGCCATCCGGTGATAGACAGGTTTTAACTTCAAGTCCACTGATAAAAAGATCCCAGGGGTCTTCTGTCAGCTCCAGAGTTTCTTCCCGGGACAACAGCTTGTTTCGGGTTTTCTCACTGAAGTCACTGAAGTTCGCCCGCCAACCTGCTTTGAATTGGGGGAAGTCCTTGTAAACGGCCTGCAAGTGTGGATTGTTCTGCGGTGATTGCCTGCTCCTGATAAAAGTATTGTTAGTACTGGTCTCTATAAACTCGTAGACAAGGTCTGTAATTTCTCTATTCCCCTCTTCTATCATGGTTGCCATGTATAGAGGCAGGAGATGGTAATGTCGTTGTTTCATTAGCCACTGCGAGAACCCTTTATTGGCTCCCACCAAAGCGTCCATCCCTTTTTCAGCGATCAACATGGGTAATCCTTCCTTCTGACAGCTAAAGCCCATGCTGTCCAGAAATGTATTAAACCTCTCTCCCATGTTGAATATCATGTAAAGCCAAACCAGTTTTTCATAAGTCAGACTTTGTGTGAGCTGTTTCAGGATTGGCATTACCATGGCCTTATTCATAACCTTGCTGGCCAATGCTTGCTCAAGAGTAGCCAGCCAATGATGGAAAACCTTGCCATCTTTCATTTGTCGCCTGCTAGCGCCGGAAGCTTGCAAAGATGCGCAGAGTTCCTGAATGTCATCTTCCGAGATGGTATCGGGTACAAATGCCAGCCATTGCAGCGGGGCCAGTCGCAAATGATCTCCGCCCTTGATTTCGGGCTCACCCAGTATTTTCTGTATTTTCGGGGTACTCTGAACCAGGCGGGCCAAGCCACTGATCAGATAGGGAATATTTTTTTTATTGCTATGTTTCATGATGGCCCTGACAAAATAATTCAACACTGAAGCATCCATTATTTTTTCGGAAGATTTACAAGCGGCAATAATCATCAAAAGTCGATGCACTTTCGCTTTAATATCGGGCTTGCCTTCAGGTAGTGATATACGAGCACATTCGTTTTCCAGGCCGTCAACTGCATCGAGCAATACCTGCGAATATTCCGGGGCCATCTTATTAATGTTTGCTCTGAGTACGGTTAGGTACTTGTCCAGCGGTTTGCTTTCAAGTAAAGCAAACCCTTTGAGATCACTGAGTTGTCTGAGCTTTGCAAACTGTAAAGCAACAGGTGCAGGTGCTTTCAATACATTGGCCACGGCACCAATATAACGGCAATAATCGATGGAGGCGGGTTGTTTCGACAAGTAGGCCAGCTCTTTAGCTATATGCCAGATGTTATCTGGAACTTCGTTATTTGGCTCGATGATATAAAGAACAGATCTAATGTACGACATTAACTCAGCAATATCAGCCTGCTTTGAAAAACCGGAACATGCTGCATAGAGATACAGCAATCTTCTTGCATAGATTTGAGAATCGATATAATCATCAACGTCTGATAAACGGCCGTTCCATCCAACTCTTGTGATAAATTTTTTTCCAATATTGTCAACTTCACTCAACAGCTGTCCGGAAAGTTCGTTGTTTTCCGATTTAAGGGTTTGTCTGACCTCCAAAAGTCTGTCCCTGAACATTTTATCAGGGCTTAATGCTGTCAACTGCTCATTAATGACATTGTCCACCTCTGGCAGAGAAGGCATATCAGGTAGACGCTGAAACAGGTTCTTTGCCTTCTCAAATCCGATGGATAAAGGAATACTCAAAACTATCCAATTGCACTCTAAAAGTGGACCTTTATACGCTTCTTCAGCAGCCAACATAATCTCGAGTTTTTCAGCCCAACTTAGAGAATTTGTTCTGGATAACCTTTTTACCGTACCCACAACATCAAGTTTCAGGCACTCTAGAAAAACGGCACATAGCACCTCATTGGTGGGTGACTTTTCAATTGCTTCAAATTGAAATTGATCCACCAGATTCCTGGCGGTTATCTGTATAGCTTCCGCTTTTGAATCAGAGCGTTGCGTCTCAGGATCGGGTTGAAGATTAACCTGCCGTTCAAATAACTGCTTACTGCCAGCAGTATTGTAGGTTTTCTCTGATGGTGCGGTGATGTCGGCTTGTCGCTTTACCTGCCAGCCAAGGTACTGAACCGAGTCATCTGCTGAAAAGCCGGTGGGTGGCTCCATGTCCAATGTATGCAGCTGTTGAGTCAAACCATTTAACTGATAAAAATCCATTTTACTTCCCTCGCACGGTGCGCATATGCTGTGTTTTGCATCCGTTGTGGATGACTGACATCACGCTCAAAATTGTCCTTGCAGTACCAACCTGATTGAGTCAAACCGAATCAGATATAACTTGGACTATTTATCCAATAATTAGTTCCAACCACTGCCATGGCCAAGTTCAGGTTAAGTGTTGGCCCACTCCCCGAAGCCAGAAAACTCAGGTGATTACTGAAATCTTCGCTTTTCCCACTGCAGAGATCGAGGGTTTGGGTCTTGCGCGAATTGAAGATAAAAGGTTAGTGAAACCCTGTGGAATTTCAAAAGAACTATCGTTTTCGATATTGCATGGCGACAGGCGTTAGTGAATGATGAACAGAAGCCGTTACCAAAGGTTATGTCATGCCCTTCCTGCAACAGGATATTGATGCTTTTCTCAATTATCTCAAGTTTGAAAAAAACAGCTCTATTCACACCTGCTCGGCGTATCAAAGAGATCTGGGCAAATTACTCAGACAGGCTGAGACGCTTGGCATTACTCACTGGCAAAAGCTGGAAGAGCGTCAGCTGCGGACATGGCTGGCAGAATTACATGGCAAGGGTCTTGGGCAGAAGAGTCTGCATCGTCTGCTTTCATCCGTTCGTAGCTTTTATCGTTATCTTAACCGTGAGGAAAAGGTTAAAGATAACCCTGCCCAGAGGGTCACCGCACCCAAGGTGGGCAGGAAGCTGCCTGTCACCATGGATGCCGATCAACTCACTGCGCTTCTTGATCGGAATGATGATGATCCATTAGTGATCAGGGATCTGGCTATCCTTGAACTCTTCTACTCCTCAGGACTGCGCCTGGCGGAATTGGTTGGATTGGATCTCAACAGTTTTCAGGATGAGTTCAGGCAGGTGACAGTTCTGGGCAAGGGCAGAAAAGAACGATTGTTGCCAGTGGGTCGAAAGGCTCGTGAAGCCATAAAAAAATGGCTGTCCGTCAGAGTTATTTTTCCTGAAAAAGACAGCGAGGCGCTGTTTCTCTCAAAACAGGGACATCGTATCAGTGCCCGTCAGGTGCAAAACCGTGTGAGCCAGCTTTCCAGAGAAGCCGGACTCTCAGGACGAATGCATCCTCACCTTTTGAGACACTCTTTTGCCAGTCATCTGCTGGAGTCCAGTGGCGATCTGAGGGCAGTTCAGGAGCTGCTGGGGCACAGTGATATCGCCACCACCCAGATATATACCCATCTTGATTTTCAGCATCTGGCCGACGTATATGATAAGGCTCATCCGAGAGCACAGAGAGTCAGTAAGGAGTCCTCTGTTTATGAAAAGTCTCACAAAGAGGAAAGACTGACCGAAGATCAAGAGCCTTCAGCTAACAAAGAGCCTTCAGCTAACAAAGAGCCCAAAAGGAAAAAACAATGATAAAGCTGATCACTTTCGATCTGGATGACACACTCTGGGAAAACATGCCAGTGCTGATTCGGGCAGAACAGAAAGCCTGGAAAAAACTCTGTGAATACTGGCCAGAAACCCACGAGAGAATGACACCCAAAGAAGTGTTCGAGTATCGGGTCAAACTGTTGGAAGATCGTCCGGAGCTCAGATATCAGATTACGGAACTGCGCCGGTTTTCTCTGCAGAAGGTTCTGCAAAACTGTGATTGTCCTGAATCAAGAGCTGAAGAAATTGCCGGTGACCTGATGCGGGAGTTTATGGAGTGGCGTCATGATGTGAAATGTTTTCCGGAAGTTCAGCCGGTTCTCTCTCACCTGTCAGCAGACTACACTCTGGCTGCGGTCACTAATGGTAATGTCGATGTAGAGAAATTATCGGTCAGTGAGTTTTTTGATTTTGCTCTCAAGGCAGAAGATTACAACAGTCTGAAACCGGAACCGACTCTATTTTTGAAAGCCATGGAACGTGCCGGAGTTACTCCGGACGAGACCCTTCATGTAGGAGACTGCCTGAAAGCCGATGTGGCAGGTGCCGGAGCATTGGGAATTGGTACCGTCTGGTTTAATCCTGCTGATAAGGCATTCAGTGGCGATCGCAGACCTGATTATGAAATTCGATCACTAACCGGTCTGCTCAGAGTTTTGGACAAGGATCTTCAGCCAGAATATTAAATACCTGACCAGTTAGTTTTGCCTGACGGGGCAGGTGTTTAATTCCGTCTATTGCCAGGATCAGAGGCAGTGAGACAGTGCTGTCCTCTGGTATTTTTTGTCAGGCATCTCTGGGACTTAATATATATTTCATTGATCTATATGTTTTTCGATACCGGGGAACTGACAATGAAACTTAAATATGCAGCTTGTATAGTAATACTTCTGTCTTTTACTTGTTTGCACGCTGATGAAGTAGAAAAACAGATAATAGGCACTTGGCTTGTCAGAGATAATTCACCTGTTAAGAAATATATAACTTACCACCCACCTCGTCGCACTACAAACCCGACAAAGTTTCGAATTAGAGGTTTCAGAGAATACTGTAGTCGGGACGTATTATACGGCAGATATGATGTAGTTATGGACATTCCGGGACTTAGTCATAAAGTAATAGGTATTTCTGGTGTATGGTTTTTCCCGAGAGACTCAGAGGAAAAGTTGATCTTAGACTATGGCTGCAAAGACGCTGATCCAGATAATATTAAACCACGCCCAAACGAATGTATTTGCCCGCCTGATGGTTTTTTAGCTACTACCAGAATTCTAAAAGCTGATGATAAGGAATTTATCTACGAAGAATACAATCCAGAAAGTAAGGTATTTGACAGAAACAACGCTGTAAGAGTTCCAGTGCAGTCACTGGAACAGATAAAGCAACTACCGTATCACGATGAAATCTGATTTACTTTTTTGATGCCAGACAGGCAAAGCAGCATCTCTTACTGCGACATCAAACATTCAGACCAGATCACCAGATTTTGTAGAAGTGGTGTACAGGTCCGTTGCCTTGGCCTATGTTCAGCTGATCGGCGTGGGCAATGGCTTGCGCAATGTATTTTTTAGCCTCTGGGATGGCTTCTCTCATGGTGTAACCACGAGCCAGTAATGCGGTAATGGCTGAGGACAATGTACAGCCTGTACCGTGAGTGTTACTGGTGTTTATCCAGTTGGATTCCAGTCGGTGCAGAGACGTACCGTCGTGATAAAAATCGACGGCCTTATTATCACTATTGTCGCCACTCAGGTGACCACCTTTCAGAAGGACCGCTTCAGAGCCCAGCGCCAGAAGAGGCTCAATCATATCGATCATCTGGTCGGGATTTTTGGGCAATGGACGATCAAGCAGCACCGCAGCTTCATGCAGGTTGGGTGTGATCAGGCTGGCTTTGGGAATCAGTGATTGCCTGAGGGTCTCAATAGCGGCCTGTTGTAGCAGAACATCACCGCTGGTAGCCACCATTACAGGGTCAACCACAAGATAAGCCGGACCGAAGTGAGTCAGAGTATCCGCTACCGTCGTGATAACATCTGGCTGGCTCAACATGCCCACTTTTACGGCCCTGATAGCGAGGTCCGAGAATACTGAATCCAGCTGTTGACGGACAAAGGCGGGTTCAACGTCAAGGATACCCTGAACGCCCTGAGTATTCTGGGCAGTCAGAGCGGTAATGACACTGCAGCCATAAGCGCCCAGTGCTGAAAAGGCTTTCAGGTCTGCCTGTATACCGGCACCACCACCACTGTCTGATCCGGCAATGGTAAGGGCGACAGGCGTCTCATTAGTCATCGTCATTGTTCGGTTTCCTACGCCGGCATCATCCGGTTCAGGTTCAATGGGTCTCTCTCAGTCCGGGAAACATTCATCCCGGACACCCCAACCAGCGGTGCGAGTCTATTTTGTTTCTATAGTGATGTCTATTGCTCAAAAGGCCCGTTACATCCCCGCTCAGGAAATTTTGGCTGATAGTGAAGGAAGAAGCGGTGTATTTCCCGAAAGTCATGCTCCTGATCGCCAGTCATCATCATGTTCTTTCTTTGGATTACCGCTGGCATCTTTTACAGTAGCAGGTACAGCGATTACCCAGCCGGATCTCAACTATCGGTGTTGAGCAATGAACGCAGGGTTCCCCCTTGCGTCCATAAACAGCCAGTTCTTGTTTGAAATAGCCTGGCTTGCCGTCACCCCCGACAAAATCCCTCAGGGTGGTTCCACCCTGCTCAATGGCTTTTGCCAGAGTCTCTTTGATGCTTTCGGTCAGTCGCTCGTAGCGGGCTCTGGAAATTTTTCCGCAGGGCCTGTCAGGCCGGATACCTGCTTTGAACAGGGCTTCGTTGGCGTAGATGTTCCCGACCCCGACGACCACATGGTTGTCCATGATGAACGTTTTTACCGGCTGTTTTTTTCCCCGGGATTTGAGATGAAGCCTACGGGCTGTGAATTCATCACCGAGAGGTTCCGGACCGAGTTTGCTTAACAAGTCATGTTTCATGATATCGTCGTCGACCCACAGAACCGCCCCGAACCTCCTCGGGTCGGTGTATCTCAGCGTTATCCCATGACTGAAAACCAGGTCGATATGGTCATGTTTCCGGGCTTCCTGTGGTTCTTTCAATATGCGCAGGCTTCCGGACATCCCCAGGTGAACCAGCAGGGTTCCAGCGTCGGTTCTGATCAGAAGATACTTCGCTCGTCTTGCGACAGAACGGATAACCCGGCCAGATAAATGCTGCTTTAAATGTTCCGAAACCGGCCAGCGCAGTTGCGGATTGCGGACGATAACATCCGACACGGTCTGACCTACAATATGAGGTGCAATGCCCCTGCGGGTCGTTTCAACTTCAGGTAATTCAGGCATCCACCGACAGTAGCAAATATGTCGTCAAAAGGCGATGTGATCGGCCTCTGATGGCAAAGGAAATAAGTAGAAATCCCGCGCCGGACCCCAGAAAGTAACGGCAAATTAGCCATATCAAATGCTGTCATGTGACTGATAAGATGGTTCCACTTTTATCCCGGTTCAGTTTTGGTAAAAGCACACCATAGCAGTGAGAGAAAATGACAGCCAACCCAACTTTATACCAACGATATTCCAGGGAACTTAGAGAACTTATTTATTTATCAGCCCCGATTCTGGGTGCGCAACTGGCGACCACTGGCATGGGCTTTGTGGATACCAGTATGGCGGGTCAATATTCTGCACAAGATCTGGCGGCAGTAGCCATTGGCTCCAGTATCTGGGTCCCGATTTATCTGTTAATCAGGGGTATCCTAATGGCGACGACACCGACAGTCGCCCATCTGTTTGGCGCCCAAAAAGTTGACCTGATTGCTTCACCGGTTCGACAGGCCATGTGGCTTTCTCTGGCGTTAAGTGTGGTCGGCATGGTCTTGATGATGAACCCTATGCCACTGCTCAATGTTCTGGAAATCAATGCCGAAATGGCTGCTAAGACGGAAGCCTACCTGGAAGCATTGGCCTGGGGGGTACCCGGCATCTGTTTATATCAAACCATGGTCAGCTATTGCGAAGGGCGCGCTATTACCAAACCGGCCATGCTCATCAGCTTTGTCGGTTTGTTGATCAACATTCCGGTTAATTATGTATTGATCTATGGCAAATTCGGCTTTCCTGAAATGGGTAGCGTAGGCTGTGGTTATGCAACAGCCATTTGCTTTTGGATCATGTGCCTGTTGATGTTCTGCTATACCCGGTTCAATCAAAAGCATACAGAAGTGAATCTGTTTGATCGCTTTGAATGGCCTGCAATGAGCCGTATTGTTATTCACCTGAAACTGGGTGTCCCCATCGGTCTGGCCATCTTTTTTGAAGCCAGTATCTTCTCGGCAGTGGCTCTGGTCATCGGCAAACTGGGAGCAGTGACCGTCGCAGGTCACCAGATTGCATTGAATCTCGCCAGCATGGCCTTTATGGTGCCGTTGAGTATGTCCATGGGAATAACCATCCGGGTAGGTCAGGCTTTGGGTGCCGGTGATCCTCAGGCTGCGAGATTCTCAGGGTATTCTGGTATCGTAGCGACCCTGCTGACTGCTACTCTGATAGCGGCTGTGATGTGGGCGTTTGCCGATGCTCTGACATCGCTCTATACCCAGGATGCTGCAGTTAAAGCACTGGCTGCCCAGTTGCTGATTTTTGCTGCACTCTTCCAGTACGCCGATGGTATTCAGGTTGCTTCCAATGGTGCCTTAAGGGGCTACAAAGATACCCGGGTACCGATGATCATAATTCTGATTGCTTGCTGGGGTATAGCCCTGCCACTGGGCTATACCCTGGGGCTGACGGATTTTATTGCCGATGAACCCATGGGCCCCCACGGGCTCTGGATTGGACTAGTACTGGCACTGACGCTTTCTGCTTTATTCCTGCTGCTCCGCTTCAGATCGTTGAGCAGGAGAGCCGTTGCAACGCAATTGTTTGCCATGAAAGTCAATTGAATAGTGAGAAGTCTGAGAGTCCAGTGCACACCTGCTCTGTCAGGGGCGGCTGTGTGATGCCGGATGGGATAAAACCAATAAAAATAAGATACGACACATCATGAGAATGTCCTGTTCGGGCAGACTTGTCAGGCGTTTGCTATGATCAGTCGGTGCATGTTTAGTCTTGGTTGCTCAGAATCAAGCTGACGAATTCCCCAGACTTTTAGTGCATGATTAAGGTGACTTTTGTCGTTCGTTTTTAAATTGATTCTATAAAAAGTCGCTTGACGTTTTTTGCTCTTTCCCTGCATCCGTTTTACTGAACAATGAAAAAAGAGTTATTTATGAAACCCCTCATGCATAGGCTTTTTTTTACGCTGCTTTTATTGTCCACAATTACCCTCAATGTTCGTGCCGATACCTGTCCCAGGGACATGCAAGCTGATTGCGGCTCTGGCATTATGAAAGATGCTGGCGAATCAGCGGCAGACATCGTTAAGGCTGCTCATCCCAATGTTTTGGTGTGCATGCCTTCCGGCCAAGGAGTAGATGCTGGCAATGTAATTGGTAAGGTCATCCCGGGAACCGAACCCGGTTCCTCTGTCTGTGAATACCCGCGATTAATCAATGCTACAGTCGTGGACACACAGGTCACCGCCAAATTCGATTGGCTTGACACAACTTATGAGCAGCTTGCCACCTGGCTCACTTCCTTTGCTCATATTGAAAAAAACGGCAACAGCTATTATTACGTGTCCAAGGGCACAGACCAGAACACGGGGCACCCGGACATCTGCGTCCAGTCTACTCCCGGCAAAGGGTTTGAATTTGGATATGAAACTGTATCAGATAATGGTCAGAAGTCATGCGGGTTATTTGTTGGTGCGCTGTATTTATCACCTTTCTTCCGTACTCCAGGCGACCAGACCGATGGCGATAGGGTCAGCACTAGCGATAGAGGGAGTGATAGAGAGAGTGGTAGCAACAGCTATAGTGACGAAGATGATTTCTGCTCCAAATGTGAGAGTGAATCGTTCCATTCTGACTGCCCCAGATGCGAGTGCAGTGTAGAAAAGTTCTCTACCAAATGTGATCTGTGTAATGGTAATGGCTGCGGCATTTTTCGGTGCTCTCTTTTTACCGGTTGGGCTGATTGCCCCGAGAATTCTCACGTCTGCGACCATATTACCTGCCCCGGTTTTAGCTGCCCAAAAAAACCCGTCTGTTGCAGGAAGCGCTGTCACAAGAAACCAGCGGGTTAGCTACTTACTATTCGCCGGTTAAAAAAATTCAGGCCTCAGAGTCCTGGTTGAGCTGCATGCCTTGCCTCTTCTATAATGCCGCCTTCCAGTTTTCAGTGAAGTGCTCATTGCCACTTCATGAGGCCCATGAGTGACCCCATGACAAAGACCAAAGTATTAACCGGTATTACCACCACAGGCACGCCGCATCTGGGCAATTATGTGGGGGCTATCCGTCCTGCGATTGAAGAAAGCCTTGACGAAAACATTCAGTCCTACCTGTTTCTGGCGGACTACCATGCCCTGATCAAGGGGCGTGACCCCAAGCGCATTCATCAATCCGGGTTGGAAATTGCTGCTACCTGGCTGGCCCTGGGTCTTGATACTGATCGAGTCACTTTCTATCGCCAGTCTGATATCCCGGAAATCATGGAGCTGAACTGGGTTGTGGGTTGTATGACCGCAAAAGGTCTTATGAATCGTGCCCATGCTTACAAGGCTGCTACCCAGACCAATCAGGAAGCGGGCGAGTCTGACCTGGACAAGGGCGTCCTGATGGGGCTGTTTAATTACCCGATTCTGATGGCGGCGGACATCCTGATGTTCAATGCCAACCGTGTTCCAGTCGGCCGTGATCAGGTTCAGCATCTGGAAATGGCTCGGGATATTGCGGGTCGGATGAACCATCACTACAAGACTCAATTTGTGCTGCCAGAAGCCGTAGTGGGTGAAAACACGGCTGTTCTGAATGGTCTTGATGGCCGCAAGATGAGCAAGAGCTACGACAACACCATTCCATTGTTTGTGCCTGAGAAAAAGCTGCTCAAGCTGATTCGCAAGATTAAAACCAACTCTCTGGAGCCGGGTGAACCTAAAGATCCGGAAACCTGTACTCTGTTCCAGATCTTTTCAGCCTTTGCGACGGAAGAAGAGGTGGCTGAAAAACGTGAGCAGTATGAAGCCGGTGCTGGTTGGGGGGATTTGAAAAATGAACTCTTTGATTACATCAACAATCTACTCAGGGACCCTCGAGAGCGTTACAACGATCTGATGGCTGACCCGGCATTCATTGAAGCTGAGCTGAAAAAAGGTGCGGACAAGGCCCGTGCTGAAGCAGCGCCCTTCCTTCAGGATATCCGCAATAAAGTGGGTATCCGTCCTTTCGCCTGATTTTCGGGGTTTACAGTCAGCCCACGGGGCTGGCTGCATCCGACAAAAATTTAACCTCCGCTTGTCTCTGATGCATCTTTCCAAAAGACGCTACCTATAGCCGAAAGAGTGCTCCCTGCGACTTGGCAGGGAGGTGAATTTCGTC
>NZ_JAHHPR010000735.1:0-3428 GCF_024606255.1 Endozoicomonas sp. SESOKO3 | reverse complement strand
TTTTGAGTGTTTCTACTAACTCAAATTTTCTGCATAAAGACATCAGTTGACTGTTGGTGAAAAGTAACTGAAGAGGAAAATAAATATTCTTTCGTTGTTCAATGAGTGTCTCGACAGTGCCCTTATTAGCAAACGGCTCCAACCAATTACGGAGTTGTTGCTCATCTTTTGTTTTAAGGGTGGCCTTTAGTTGGTCCAGGTATGGTGAAGGAAACCGGCGATTCCATGCTCTTCCCAAAGCGTTATTGTCTTTAACAAGATCGCGAAAATATCGGCATACCTTTGCTAAACGGGTAACCTCTCGTAAACCCAAATAGCGAACAATCTCTAACTGTGTTAATTCGGGCAAATACAAGAATGGAGCGTTATTGTTGTAATAAGGAGTAACGTCCCTACCTGCACTGACACCCGTTGGTGCTTCCTCCAGTTGAGCTTGCACAGGTATTGGCAAGAGTGCTACGTCTATGCTCGAACTGCTTTTCACAGGGTCCATGCCCGATTCCTCCATGGCTCCAAATTCAGTATTTATCCTTGCTTGGGAAGGACATTCAAAATTGATCCGTTCTGTTAGACTCGGCTTTAAAGCGGAAGTTCAAAATATTGAGGTCAGTGGAACCAAGATTATTGATAGCTCCTGCAAATGTTTGTTTTTATCAGCTTTCCGGACACGCAAAGCGTTATCGAATAAAAAACCAACCTTTTGAACAGGAGCTGACTGTTATGCAAAGTCACTGGCAGGAGCATAAAGCTCAGCTGCAACACTATATAGCCCGTGAAGTGAGCGAACCATCGGCAGTGGATGACATTCTGCAGAACGTCTATCTGAAAGCGCATAGCCAGATTCAGACACTGAAATCAGAAGACAGAGTGGCTGGCTGGTTATATCGGATTGCCCATAATGCCGTCATGGATTACTACCGCCAGCAAAAGCCCTGGGATGAGTTGCCAGACGACCTTGCCGCCGCGGAAGAAGATGATGCAGAAAAGAGTCATCAGGAACTGGCCCGCTGTCTGGTGCCTATTATGGATGAGCTGCCCGAGAAGTACCGGATTCCCCTGCGGATGTCAGAGCTGGAAGGCATGAGCCAAAAACAGGTGGCAGTAGCCCTGGGCTTGTCAGTGTCCGGTGCCAAGAGCCGAATCCAACGTGGCCGGGTTCAGCTGAGAGAACGTTTCACTGCCTGCTGCGATATTGAAATCGGCCGGGGCGGTGTGACCGACTACCAGCCTAAAAAAACCGGCTGTGAAGATTGCTGAGAGCAACCAACAGCGAAGAAAACATGTTTAAGAGAAAAAATTAATTTTTTTGCGTCCTTTTTTCATACCTCACGTCTTTATAAACGACGACGAACTAACAGGCCGGTCTGACTGGCTATCGCTGGATCGAGGTATAAAACATGTTGAAAGTCATCAGCTTTAAAATCTGCCCATTCGTGCAACGTATTACCGGAATACTGGAAGCCAAGAGCATTCCCTATGACATTGAGTACATCAGCCTGAGCGAAAAGCCCCAGTGGTTTGTGGATATTTCTCCAAACGGCCAGGTACCCGTACTGGTCACTGAGAATGGCGTGGCCCTGTTTGAATCCGATGCCATCGCTGAATATCTGGAAGAAGCTTATCCCGCATTGCAGCCTGGCTTGAGTGCAGAGCAGAAAGCACTGAATCGCGCCTGGAGCTACCTGGGCAGTAAGCAGTATCTGGTCCAGTGCGCTGCCCAGAGAAGTCAGGATGCTCCGACTCTGATCAAGCGCGCCGGGAAGCTCGCCAGTGCCTTTGCCAAAGTGGAGAAGGTTTTGGGTGAGCACCTATTCTTCAACAGTGATTCACTAAGCATGGTCGATCTGGCGTGGCTGGCCGTGTTGCATCGTGCTCATCTCATTCAAGAAAACACGGGCTATGACTTCCTGACCTTTTATCCCAAAACTAAAGCATGGCAAAAAAGTCTGCTGGCTACCGGACTGGCCGAAAAGAGTGTCGCCGAAGACTTTGATGAAAAGTTCACAGGCTTTTATCTGTCTGGGGAGACCTTTCTGGGCCGCTGTGAACAGGGAGGGGATTGCAACGCCTCTAATCTCGAAGAGTGCAGCATAGAAGCGGACTGCTGCAAGACAAAAGCCGTGACTTGTAGGGATTCTGGCAATAGCTGCGGATGTTAAGCATCTGCTTTGGATGGATGGCCTGTTCGAATAGCATTTATGGGTGTTTTTTCGGATAGTTGGCATGGCTTTTCCTGATACCCTTTTGACCACTGAAAACAAACATTTGAGAGGGTGTAAGGATGAGCAAAATGTACGAGCAGTTCGCCAGGGACTACGAGAAAGCCATTGTCGATAATATTTACAATGGCAATCTGGAGCGTCCGTCTTTAATTGCTATGTTGCCTGAACTCGCCGGGAAAAATGTTCTTGATCTGGGGTGTGGGCCGGGTGTCTACGCAGAGTATTTGCTCAATCAGGGTGCATCGGTGACTGCGGTTGATGTCTCCCAGGAAATGATTGAGATCGTCATAGAGAAGTTGGGTGATAAGGTTCAAGCTTATCCGCAGGATCTCTCCCGGGGGCTGCCGCAAGAAAAAGATGCCAGCTATGACATCATTATTTGTCCTCTGACTGTGCATTACATTGAAGACGTCAGCTTGTTGTTCGGTGACGTTAAGCGCCTGCTGAAACAGGGAGGCGTATTTATTTTTTCTACCCATCACCCGGTAGTGGATTTAGAAGTGTCACCTTCAGACAACTACTTTCAAAAAGAGCTGGTCACGGAAGAGTGGGATACGGTGGGTCATCTTGTCGAAGTAAGCTTCTACCGTCGTTCATTGACAGAGTGGTTTGAGAGCCTGGCTTCAGTGGGTCTCTGTGTTACTCAGCTGTCAGAAGGAAAACCGACAGAGCGCATGAAGTCTCTCTGTGCTGAAAGTTATAAAAGGTTATCCACAACGCCTCACTTTATTTTCTTTAAGTGTGAAGTCAGGTAAGCACCTTTTTATAACCTTCAACTCCAAAAGCCATTGCACATTTGAGCTAACACTGAAACCATTGGCCGACCTGATAAAAATTAATTTAAAGGAAGTCTTGCTATGTCTGGGGGAGTTTTCAGACGGTGCGGTATCACCGCCAGTCTTTTAGTTGCTTGCTTTAACGTGCAGGCAATGGCCGCGAATATGAGTGATGATCTTGCTCCGGAGGCTGCAACAGGATTTCAACAAAAGAGTCTGGTAAAAGCCAGCAAACATATGGTGGTGGCGGCCAATCCGCTGGCTGTTCAGGCAGGTGACGAAGTCCTCAAAAGAGGCGGTTCGGCAGCAGATGCGGCGATTGCTGTTCAACTGGTGCTGACTCTGGTTGAGCCGCAGTCGTCCGGTATTGGCGGAGGCGCCTTTACCCTCTACTTCGATGCCCAAAAAAACCGTCTGATCACTCTGGATG
>NZ_JAHHPR010000734.1:0-3466 GCF_024606255.1 Endozoicomonas sp. SESOKO3 | reverse complement strand
TACCGGCTGCCGGATGACAGTGCCTGACAATCAGGGGGCAGGGCTTTCACAGAGGTATTTTCGGAAGGGTGGTCCCAGGCAGGTGGGTGCCAGGTGCAGGTGTGTATCAATTTGTTAGGAGGCACGAAAACGGTCTTCTCGAAATACGCACCCTCCCAGGTGATATGGATGGTTTCGCATGTCAGATGTTTGGGAAAATGAAATGGGTTGTAGTGATGGCGATCCCGCATGGCTTTATGGCAGTTTTCATGGGTTTCACTCATCCGCATACCTTCGTTCGCCTGTACCGAAGTGTGAAAGTAGAAGCTGAGTAGTGTAATGAGCTGAATGGCGCCGATGAGTTTGATCTTCAGGCATCTGGCTTTTGAAGACAGTTTATTGCAGCCCAAGCGTCCTGCATGCCCCCGGGAAGGTATCATAGTTAGTCCTTTTTAAGAGGAATAAGTTATGCGGGAAAGCATAGACCCTTTTTTAGAAATTGTAATAAAGAATAGGTCTTGCTTAAAACTCAGGCGTTCAGCATAGCAGCTCCACGAACACCCCCGGCATCGCCGAATTTTGCCTTGCGAATCTCGGGCAGTTGTCCGATGTTCAGGGTGTACTTCGGCAGTAAGGGAGGCACCAGCTCGTAGAGTTCGTCAATGTTTGACAGACCGCCACCCAGAACAATGACACCAGGGTCCAGAATGTTGATCATGGCGCCCAATCCGGAAGCAAGCAGTTCACAATAAATCTCAACAGCCCGTTCCGCCTGATTATCATGATGGCGGAACAGCTGTACTATGTCTTTGCCTGGCAGGGGCTTACCGGCAACATGCTTATACGTCAGTTCCAGACCCCTGCCCGACAGGTAGTTGTCCAGACAGCCGTGCATGCCGCAGCCACACCTAACAATGGGAAAGTCTTCGCCAGCCAGTTTGAAAACATGATAAGGCAATGGCGTGTGTCCCCATTCACCTGCCAGGTTGTTGCTGCCATCATGAAGCTTGCCGTTGATGTACAGACCGCCACCGCAACCGGTTCCGAGAATCACACCAAAAACCGTAGGGATGTTATCGCCTGCTCCGCCAATGGCTTCTGACAGAGCAAAACAGTTGGCATCATTTTCAATTTTGATGGGACGATCCAGAAGCAATTCAAGATCAACCTTCAGGTTCTGGCCGTTGGCACAGGGAACATTGGCGCACTGAGCCTTGCCGGTATCCGGATTAATAAATCCCGGAATACCAATACCTAAGCTACCCCGTGTGTCTAATTCACGATCGGTTTCGAGAACCAGCTCCCGGATGGCATTTTTAAACGCATCGTAGGAGTCTGTCGGTGTGGGTACACGTTTGTTGACGTGTTTGTTGTGCTCATGATCAAAAACAGCCAGCTCCATTTTGGTTCCACCGATATCCAACCCAAACAGCATGGCTCACTCCTGAATCTGTCTTAGTGACTGCGTTGAAACTAAATCTGAACCGCCTCTATTGCATGAGCAGAATCCGGTTCGTTTAACGTACCGGTTCTTTTTAGACATTGGTCTGTTTCAGATAAAAATAGGGCAGTAAAGAATTGTGCAGTGTTTTATAACATTCTTTACCAGTAGAGTTGAATGATCTAAAACAGTTTGAGCATGAAAAAAGCCAACCCCGGACGAAGTTGGCTTTCTTGATCAAGCAACATCAAGCAACGGTTGCTTTACTGGATTTTTGGATCCAGCTCACCTTTACCGTAACGAACGAACATGCTTTCCAGGCTGGTGTTGCTGATCTTTGAACCCTGACCTGCAGCGCCGAACGCTTCATAACGCTGGATACAGATATCTTTCATGGCTTTGGTGGCCACTGCGAAATATTTGCGTGGGTCAAATTCAGAAGGATTTTCAGTCATGAAGCGGCGGATGGCACCTGTAGAAGCCAGACGAAGATCGGTATCAATATTGACCTTGCGAACGCCGTGACGAATGCCTTCCTGAATCTGTTCAACCGGTACACCGTAAGTTTCAGGGATTTGCCCACCGTTTTCGTTGATGACTTTCAGCCATTCCTGGGGAACAGAAGACGAACCATGCATCACCAGATGGGTGTTCGGGATGCGCTGGTGGATTTCACGAATGCGGTCGATCGCCAGAATATCGCCTGTCGGTGGGCGAGTGAACTTGTAGGCGCCGTGGCTGGTACCGCAGGCAATGGCCAGAGCATCCACGTGAGTGGCCTTTACAAAATCTGCCGCTTCATCCGGATCTGTCAGCAACTGGTCGTGTGACAGGGTGCCTTCGGCGCCGACGCCGTCTTCTTCACCGGCCTGTCCGGTTTCCAGAGAGCCCAGGCAACCCAGTTCGCCTTCCACAGAAACACCACAGGCGTGTGCCATTTCTACCGTGCGACGAGTTACGTCAACATTGTATTCGTAGGAAGACGGGGTTTTGCCATCGTCTTTCAGTGAGCCATCCATCATCACGGAAGTGAAGCCAAGCTGGATGGAGCGTTGACAGACAGCGGGGCTGGTGCCGTGATCCTGGTGCATAACCACCGGTATGTGGGGGAACTCTTCCGTGGCTGCCAGAATCAGGTGTCTCAGGAAGGGGGCACCTGCGTATTTACGGGCACCGGCAGAAGCCTGAACGATGACGGGGGAGTCCGTCTCGTCGGCAGCTTCCATGATGGCGCGCATCTGTTCAAGGTTATTGACATTGAATGCGGGAACGCCGTAGTTGTTTTCTGCGGCATGGTCGAGCATTTCACGCAAGCTGATCAGGGCCATTGCCTGCTCCTGCTAATCAAGGGGTGGTTGAATTCGACGGCTATTATCCCTGTTTCTTGGGGGCGGTGCAAAACATCAACGGCTTTGAGTATTTGCAAAGCAGTTTAGACAAGAAAGTGGCGGGCGAACAGCAAGTCCCGGTAGCCCTGGCTACCGGGCTGATAAATCAGGCTTTGCCTTCGGAGCCGAACTCACGGATTTTACCCATGACGGTTTCAACGATGGCTTCTTTACCCGGGCCGATGACTTTACGTGGATCGTAAACGTCGGCGTCATTAGCCAGTACCTTGCGAACCATGTTAGTCCAGGCGATCTGATTTTCTGTGTTGACATTGATCTTGGCAGTGCCACGGCTGATGGCATTCCGGATATCGGCCGTCGGGATGCCTGTGCCGCCGTGCAGAACCAGGGGAACACCGGTCATTTCTTTAACCTGCAACATCTCATCGAAGCCCAGGTTTGGCAAACCTTTGTAGGGGCCATGAACAGAGCCCAGGGCTGGAGCCAGACAATCTACACCGGTGCGTTCAACCAGCTCTTTACATTCCTGTGGATCAGCGTAGATGCAGTTATCTGCAACAACGTCGTCTTCCTGACCACCAACAACACCCAGCTCCGCTTCGACCGATATACCGCGGGCGTGGGCATAGTCAACCACGGTTTTGGTCATGGCAACATTCTCTTCGAATGGGCCATGAGAGCCGTCGATCATTACAGA
>NZ_JAHHPR010000733.1:0-2319 GCF_024606255.1 Endozoicomonas sp. SESOKO3 | reverse complement strand
GCCTGTGGGATGTGCAGAAGATTAAACCGTTCATCAGTAAAGATTCTGATGGCTGCTTCAGCCGCAAAACGTACTCCACATATAGAGCTCACTATCAGCTCAGGTAAAAGTTCAGTAACAATCTTACCCGCTTCAATAAAGATCTTTTCCGCCGGCTTTTTGGTCGACGTGTATTGAATAACAGGCTTGTTGGTTGGGGCTGTTTGTGTGGCTTCGGATGTCTGACTCTGATAATACTGGTAGCTGTCCAGGCGCATACCCACGAGTGATTCAAGATAACCTCCATAAGGGAAGCCGGCTTGACGCGATTTCCTGAAGTGATCATGTGCACTGGTCAGTGCCCTTTTGCGACCGGTTAATACTACCTGTTTGTGGTCAGAACTTATCTCTGCCTCCAGAAGCGTTAACCCAGCCAGGCAATGAAGCCAGCCTGACATTTGTAATGATTGAGAATCCGTTTTATCATCATACTTGTCTAACTGTTGTTTTAATATCTGATAGCCAACTTCTCTGGATTGTTTAATAGCAGCAATAAAAGCACTTTCGTTTCCGGCAGAGAACTTTTCCAAGTTGTTACTGTGAAAAACAGCGTAGTTGCTATACCATGATACAGCATTATATTTAACCGTGGGTGGCCCATGCCATATATGTCTTATAAACAATTTGCGTAATGATATCCAACCTCCTGAATCACCCTGGAGCTTGATGGCCTTTTCCGGGTTGCCACCAATTTGCCTGATAATCGACTCGTGAACCAATAAAAGGGTGTTGTACCAATACGATATGTTGTCCTTACTGACCAGTTCAGGAGACATTTCAATTAATTTTGTTAGAAATTGTAAGTCATGACCAAAATGAAGGGCGGTAGTGCGGGCTTGGTCAGTGGGTTTAAGGCTTTTAAGATGATATAAAAGCGGCTCTGCTTCTGGTGATGCACCAACCAGATGAAAAGCAAGTTCTATAAGATCCGCATTTGACCGTTTCTCAGGATCAATATTTTCAGCGAATGTCTCTTGCAACTCTATCAGGAGTGCGGTAAGCAATGAGTTTGGTGCATCTTCAACAAACTCCAGCACAGAAAAGCGAATGAGAATTGACGATAAATCGAGGGTATAAAAGTCCAGTAAGTCCGGTCGACCAGTGGCAAAGTAAAGTATCAATCTTAATATTGCTTGCTCTTCCGCTTGCCTTGCTGTTTCTTCTACTGCCTCTGTTGTAGCTAATCCTGCTGCTTTCGCCGTCATTGTTGCTGCTGCTGTCGCTTCCATCGCCGCTGCTGCTGCCGCTGTCGCTAACGCTGTCGCTTCCACTGCCGCTATTGCTGTCGCTTGTGTGTCTGCATTCGCTTTTGCCGCCGCTTTCGCGTCTGCGTTCGCTTTTGCTGCAGCTTTTGCCGCCACTTTCGCGTCTGCGTTCGCTTTTGCTGCAGCTTTTGCCGCCGCTTTCGCGTCTGCGTTCGCTTTTGCTGCAACCTCTGCTGCCGCTCTGGCTCCCGTTGCGACTTGTTCCTGTTGTTCGTCTGGCAGATGCTGGCTATCTGTAAATTGCTGGCTCATACGATTCAAGATAAGATCAACTGCGCCATCAGAGCCTTTTATCGGAAGTTGCTCCAAAAACTCTCTGAGTAAACGTATAGAAGGCGTTATCCTACCCGGAATATTGCTTTTCGGATTTTCCATGTAAGTGTCTCTATCAAAAGCCAGTTTCAGTTCGAAAGGCTTTGGAATCACTACCAGCCACTTGAGTAACATCCCGCCCAGAACCGATGGATTTGACTCATATGCCAATAAAATCTCAATAGATTGTGACACTCCCGACAATGCTGAGAAATAAGCATTTATTATTTTTTCCTGAGCCTCTCCTTGCATAACATGTTCATAAAACAACCTGAGCATCCTGACATAAGGGAAGCAATGTAGTACAGAAATTGAAATAGCTTCTTCTATCTCTTTGGCTCTGCGCCTGACTTCCGGACTAAAGGACAACTCAATGGTTTTGTCATCATCTGACATTTTGGCCCTCATCATGGCCAGTGCCTTGAGAAAAGAGTAATAGCCCAGTCCAAGCTCGTTTGTTGGATTTTTATTTTTTACAACAGCCTTTTTGAATGCTGAGATTTTTTTTTCTGTCTGTTGTAAAAACCTTTCCGGATTTGCCTCAATCAATCTGACTTCTTTAATAATATTGTTATCCAGTTGAAATAAATACTGGTCATGTATTTTTGCATTAAATAGCTCATTTGATACTCTGATGCCTGGCTTCAGGTCTTTTGGTTGTCTGGCTGCGTTTACGGTTCTTTTTGCTTTTTCAGGATTTGCA
>NZ_JAHHPR010000732.1:0-1540 GCF_024606255.1 Endozoicomonas sp. SESOKO3 | reverse complement strand
CCGCAGCTTTGATGATCAGGCAGCCGTGCTCAGAGATTTTCTCACGGGTAAACGTGCCACACTGGGTTATCACGAAATAAAAGTCTTCTGTGACGATGTTAAAAGTGTAATGACAAACGCAGGCTCACTGCCTGGTCTGATCAAACTGGCGGTGACCAAATACATGATTGTGCTTTCAGATCTGGGACAGGCTGCTCAGCTCAAATCACTCGGTCAGAGGAGACAACAACTGGCTGAGCGATTCTTACCGGGCCATGATGGTTTTAGAGCGCACTGTCTGCGCAGAAACATAGATCCGGATTTGCCCCTCAACCTGCACGACATCAGGCGGTTTCAGGAAAAACTGATGGGTTGGCAGGACGAGCTGGGACACTGGCATAGGGGGCTAATTGAAAGCCCCGAACTCAGTAGTATGGAAGCGTTAAAAGACAGGCTGAAAGTGGAGTTGGAAAGCTTTATCGACAAGATGGAGAGCGCTGCTCCCGAAGCCGCGCAAGCACCAGCGTCATTAAGCCACGAGCAGTTGCAGGCAGAAATCACCAGACTTTATGACCAACATGGAATCAAAGATTTACCCGGCAGGCAACAAAATGCAATGGAACAATCCGTAGCTGAGCAACATCCAGTCTTGCAAAGTGCGACCCAATATCAGGTTCAGCCTTCCGGAAACCTTCAAAACCACACAGTAACTTCCCTTGAAAAAGCCCGCTTGCATCGTTGGGTGTTTGAACAGCAATTAGCCGATTTGAGAGTCCGGAATGATAGACTTGATCACGACCTGGAAGCAGTGGAGCAGGAACTCAGACGGGTCACGGAACAGAGACAGGATACATCGAAGGCCATTCAAGACATTCAGGCACGCAAACAAAAGTTACAAAGAAGAAAAGCCAAGATCCCACACTCTCCCCTGCCCACAGTGATATTAAGAGACAGCAAGGGGGCACAAATAGACTCAGACTTTATGAAAAAACCTGAGCTTGACGAGCGATCCATAAACCTGCATGTCGTTCGTTGTCAGCCAGAGGTTTACAGGCAGATCAATAATGCGCTTCTGAACACGACAGCGTTTGAAAACGACAAAGCCCTGAATCAATTCAAGGATACGATGAGAAGCTTCAGGAATCAGTGCTATCAATATGCCATAGGTGCCAAACTGCCCAGTAAAATCCTCTCGGAAAATGACACTCAGCTCATCACGAACTCCCGCCAGCGTATCAACAGTGCCATGGAAACCCTTCTGGCAAACCCCGAGACCGCTGACACGACAACAGCCTTCCACTTTCTCAGGATGCAAGAAGCGATCCTGGATAATTTCCTGAAAATGAACGGTATGAGCGGAGTTTCTTAAATCTCCATAGCGAAAAGTAGATTGTCGTGATATAAGACACGATTCAGCAGCCTCAGCCAGGCTGATATCCATCTCTTTCGACTCGACACTGTATGTCTTCACAAACCAAAGCCTGTCTTTATGCTCTGGCCACTGCCCTGATGTGGTCTACCGTTGCCACTGCCTTCAAGCTCACTCTCGACTATCTCGATC
>NZ_JAHHPR010000731.1:0-1737 GCF_024606255.1 Endozoicomonas sp. SESOKO3 | reverse complement strand
CTTACCCGATGATAACCCCGAGCTGATTGCTTGGGTTCACTCTGTTCTGGCAAATAACGCATTCTTGGAAGAACGCCTTCGCATTCTTCTGCATTAACAGTTTGGTGCCTCCAGCGAAAAGACCTCGCCGGATCAGCAGGAACTGTTTAAAGAAGCCGAGCAAGACCAACCGGAACAACCTGAGCTGGAACCCGAAGAAAGCGTCACGGTTGCAGGACACGCTCGTCAGAAGAAAGGCAGAAAACCACCGCCCAAAAATTTGCCCAGAGTCCGGGAACAGCACGACATCCGTGACGATGAAAAAAACTGCAGCTGCTGCGGTAGTGAACTTCATCGCAAAGGCGAAGAGGTCACTGAGCAACTGGATCGTCCCGGCCAAAATCCGGGTTATCCAGAATGTGCGGTTCAAATACGGCTGTCGGTCCTGTGAAAACGGTGTAAAAACAGCCAAACTGCCTGCCCAGCCGATACCAGCCAGTATTCCTACACCGGGGCTGTTAGCATTTATTGCCACCTATAAATACGTCGACGGACAGCCTCTATACTGTCAGGAGAAATTTATCCTGGCTCGTCTGGGTGTTGATATTGCCCGTGCTACTCCCTCCCTGTGGATGGTGCGCTGTGGTGATCTGTTGCAGCCGTTAATCAACCTGATGCGGGACAAGCTGCTGGAAGCGCCCCTGATCCATTGCGATGAAACCGTCACCCAGGTACTCAAAGAGGAGGGGAAGACGGCCCAAAGTCGGTCGTACATCTAGGTTCAGGTGGCTGAACCGGTGAAAAATCAAAAGATCATTCTGTTTGATTACGCTCCTGGCCGCAGCGGCTCAGTCCCGGTAAGACTGCTGGATGGCTTTCAGGGCTACCTGCAAACCGATGGTTATGAAGAAGGAGGGAGTCATCAATCAGGGCTGCCGGGCTCACGCACGTCGCACGTTCGATGAAGCCATCAAGGGGCAGAAAGATAAAAACAAAACCGGCAAAAGCCATATGGGGCCGTCTTATATCCGCAGCTCTACCAAATAGAACACGAGATAAAAGACAGCCCTCCCTAAGAACGAATAAGATTACGGCAGGAGGCAAAGCTTGCCGGTTCTGCAGAAGCTGCGATAATGGCTGGATAAATCGTTGCCCCGGGTGCGTCCAAAAACCTTGTTGGGTAAGCCTCTTCATTACCTGAAGAACCAATGGGAAAAACTCATCCGTTATTGTGATGAGGGCTACCTGCGTATGGATAATAATCTGGCTGAAAATGCGATCCGCCCGTTCGTGGTGGGTCGCAAGGCGTGGTTGTTCAGTAACAGTAATGACGGAGCCAAAGCCAGTGCCAGTCTTTACAGCTTGGTGGAAACAGCAAAAGCCTGTGGATTAGAGCCCTGCCATTATCTGAAGACAGTCTTCACTTATTTGCCGAGGGCAGAATCCGTTGAAGATATCGGGCTGTTGTTGCCCTGGAATCAAAAGCCAGCCTGAATCAAGGTGGGTCATAAATACCGCTTACATTACAAGACCCAGTTGTTTCGATATCAAGATGACGACCAAGTATGTCGAGTTGAGCAAAGATCATCTGGCAGATGCCGTAAGATTGAATCCGTCAAAGAATAGGCATTTTTTGGACACTTTAAGAAAAAAGTATTTTCGGATAATTAACCATTGAAAATTCAATAAATTATGAGAGAAAATGGCGGTGAGGGAGGGATTCGAACCCTCGATACGGCTACAAACCGTATACTCCCT
>NZ_JAHHPR010000730.1:0-6897 GCF_024606255.1 Endozoicomonas sp. SESOKO3 | reverse complement strand
CCATCAACCCACCGGAGTACAGCGGGCGAAAACCGTTATCACCGGCGCTGAAAGGGCGTTTTCGACATTTGCCTATCAGGCAGTACAGCCAGGCAGAATTACGGGCCATTGCCGGTAAAGTGTTGCCGCAAACCCAACAAGGGAAAATTCTGGCTGAACAACTGACTAAGCAACATTGTCGTTTGAGGGCTTACCTTCAAGAGAAAAAACTGCCGTTGCAACCGACCAGCCTTGATTTACAGAATGTCGCCAAAGCGGTTCTCAGAGGAGGCGATTTTACTGAAAAAGGGCTTCATCAATGCCTCAGTCAGCACTACCGGCTTTACCTGATGGCTGCCAAAAGAACACTGGAGAAACTGCCCGGGCCATCGGCTATTGCCGTAGCTACAGGAGAGCCCGATGCTGAACTTTGCGATTGGTTCAACCGCACGATACCGGGCATTAATCGCCCGTGGTTAATACGACGCAGTGACCTCAACAGTATTGATGAACAAAACCACGAAATTTGTATTAACACTCATCAGACCGAAGAAGAGATCAAAACCGAAATCATCAAGAGGGTGGTTCAGGCCAGGTGGCAGGCATCCGGTCTTCCCCTGAAGCCGAATGAGTCGGATGATTTTCTCATCGGGGCACTTTACCGACACTGGCAGCAAGGCTGGTTTAATCATCAATTCAGCCGCACGGGCGTAGAAGCCAATAGCGTACTCCCCATGACGGAAGAACAGCAACAAACACTGACATTATCGGCTAATCAGCCCTACCTTCAGGAGGCTGACCGGCGCATAAGTGCATGGAATTCCAATACGGTTCAATTGTGGCCAGCGTTTTGGCATCAGCTGAGTGATCTGCCGAGCCATCTGTTTGACGATTATATTGACGAAGAGCGGGCTGCAAAAGTCCGGGAGGGACAGGCTCCGGCATTGGATCAGAGCACGTGCCATGAGCCACAATCGATTAAGGAAGCGTTAACTACCGGCGATGGTAACGCTCCTGAAAAATACAATCCGGAAGACCACGAGGAAGAGGCTCCGGCATTGGACCGGAGAACACGCTATGAGCACCGGGGTAAGCCACAAGCTGACAGTTATATAATTTTTGAGAGGCCGGGCCTTCCTTCCGGGATGTATCGTTGGTGGGCAAAGGATGTTTATGTGTCTCCTGAGGGTGATGTCAAACTCATCGATATTAATGATCAACACATGCAGGGGGCCGAAGTTCTCTCACCGGCCCGGTTATCAGGGCCTGATCAGGAAGTAACATTAGCGAGCGATCAAACACTGGCGACCTTTGACTGGGCATCAGACAATGGTCGATATGCATTGCCCAGCCTGACGCCTGACGACTATATCGTGGCCCTGCGCATGAAGCCCGATTTGCCATACACTCTGATCAGAGATCGATATACCGGACTTCACACGCTGTATGTTGCAGAGGCCGAAGACAACCAGAATATTCAATTTGCTTATGTCGTAGAACAGCGGAAACCGCGCGAAAAAACATCTGTTGAAGAAGCCTGGTCAGAAGCATCAAACCGTTTTGACGCCCGCTGCTCCGAAGGTATGAAAACAGTATTGGAGAAACTGTTCAGGCGCTTTAGGCACATCGACGAACTGTCGTGTGAAGTAAAGCAACTTTTAGAGACAATAGAAAAGGCTGAAGACCCGGAGCAACGAATTAATGCAATCGAGCACTATTGCCAACAGTTCTCCGGTAATGCTGCACCAGAGTACGGTGCAAATTTATTTCACTTCCTGGTAACACGGCGGCAAGGTAGCTGCCGTCATCGTGCGCCTGTTTTTGTTGCTTTTTGTCGTTATTTTGGGATTCCATGTCGGCAAATTATTAACCGTGATCATGCCTTTGCAGAGTGTTCCGTTGACGGAGGCCAAACCTGGAAGTTCGTGGATTTGGGCGGGGCACCTGTCGAGGCAACAGAAATCCTGTCCAAGTTCCAACCCACCAAGCGGGTCAGTGGTTCTGGCGGCGAATCAAAGAGGATTAAGAAACTCTTTAAAGGGGCTGATTCAGCACAACAGCAAGCTCTGGCTGAAGCCTGTGGCATTAGCCTTGAGGAACTGAACACAGCCCTTGAAACAGGCGGTGCATTACCCGTCACCGATGATCTGAGTAACTCCGGAATAGTAAGGAATCTCTGGGACAGAAAAGATGTAACCGGTTTTGCAACCGGTGTCTCAATGTTAGAGTCGCTGGAGACAGACACATTGAGTTCTGACGAGAAGGCATTAGTCGGTAATGTGCGTTACGGCCGTTATTATAATACCCGTATCTACAAACCGATGTCGGAGGCAGTACAGCAAATATTAGCCGACGGTGACGAAGTTCAGGTCACTGAACTGCTCAAGCCATTGCATTCAAAAATGATTGTTCAGGGCGGAGCAAACCCTCAACAGTGGTTGAATTCAATGGTGGATATGTTGTCAAAGAGTGACCTGGAGACCCCCCCGGTTATTCGCCTTGCCGATGAAGCCCTGACATTGGGTTGGCTGGACCCACTGCCGACCTGCGATGACCGTATTGAGAATCCCGAAGAACATTGGCAGCTTTTGTGGGCTCTTGAAAGCATCGATGAACTGAAGGCTAAAGCCACCCACTGCCTGAAAATGTGGTACAGGAAATTTTTGTCCAGGGAAAAAAATAGCCAGGTATGGCAGTTAGCCTACGAAAACTTCCAAAAGAAAAAAAATGACACCTTCTTCATCACTCATTGTCATGATGGGAGTTCGCCACTCCTTGAAAATGACATTGTCGATCCATCCATACAGATCGTCTGGACGGACGAACCTGAGGGCGTTCCGAATATAGAACGAATGTTGGTGCATGATCCGGCGTTTGAGCAGTTAAACTCGGGTAAGATGAACCGGCGTCCGGTGATTATCGTGGGGGGGCCTGACTGGAACGCCCGAGCGATAAAGGAAAAGCACGAAACCCTGTTTCAACGAAAAGTTAACACCAGCCCTGACTTGAAGCAGTTATTGGAAAATACCGAAGTGAATTCCTTTTTTGTGTCACAGGTGAGAAAGAAGCTGAGGCATAGATGTTGGCAAGCGATTCAGCAGGCTTTCACTCATTACCTGTATGACGTGACCCTCTCAAAGGGTGGTCGTTTAATGTATTGCTGGGGCCATGCATCCTTCAGGACTTCGTCGGAGCTTTGCAGCTATGGCTCTCATGACCCATCCTCACGAAAAGAGCTGTATGCCATGATGACTCAAATTAATAGTTCTTACGTTTTTGAGCACTCGCGTAAGGATGCCTGCTTTTTAAAGCAGGCTCAAAACGCCAGTAATGCTCTGGTGCTCAAACCCTATGAGCTGAAAAAAATTGCCAGGGAGTTTGTGAACAGCGTGAATTTGAATTCGCTTTGTGACGCATTGGATAACCAATCTCTGTGGACTGACTGGGAATAGTCTGCCCTACACGGCCATTGCTCCTGCATCCACGCAGTTGTGCGGCGACAGCCAATGGGTCTTTTTTCGAGATCGCTGACTTCCTTCAAGGGATTGCAGGTAACCATTCAAATAGAACTTTCTTCCTATCCGAAGGTCAAACAATCAAACAGTTTCAATGCAGTCCTTCAGATTTAAGGAGAAAGGTTGACTATGGATGGCCGGATTGTTGGGGAAGTAAAGAAACCCGTTTCTGGTAATAGCGTACCAGCCAAGGTAGCAAAGCTGGAGTTATCGTCAGAAAAGACTGTCGAAGCCTGCATTGACGTAACGCCCGAACTCAATAGATCGTCCCCTCCGGTAACGATGCCTGAGAAAGCGAGAACCGTATCGTCAATGGACTGCTCGCTCCAACAAGCCCCTCAGTCCTTCGACTTTCGTTTTGTCGGCAGTGATGATGAGGTTCGACAGCTTTTAGACGCCCGGACCGGCGATGGACATCAGGATGTCATTCTTGTTTCCCATCCTGATGACCTCTCACAGGCTAACCTGGTGAGCCGATTGAGTATTGCCGCCGATGGTCGTCACAGCCTGCGTTCAGGCAAGTTGTTTGAAGGGTCACAGCCGCTCACTCTGGTGATGGACATCCGCAAGCTCACCAGCGACGATCTGCCAAAATTTAACGATCTGCTGGACCCCGATAACCCCTGTTTGTTCGACAAAGTCAGTCAGAAGAAACGTCCTCTGGGAGAGCATGTTGCTCTGGTGGTTCTGGCAGCCCCTGAACAGTTGGCACCGGTTGGTCAGGCCAGTGGTGCTCCGGGCGCTGATTTCTGGCGACGAATTAATCGACCGGGAAATATCTGGCAGTTCGATCCACAGACCGGTGATGATTCAACGATGGACCTCAATGAGGTTCCTCCGCTATTGCCCGAGCTTCCCGGTAGCGAAAGTGCTATGGATGACGACAATACCGTTTTAATTGACTGCCATATACACAGTAACTGGCGACAGTTGCTGCTGGGCGGCCCCGGAGTGGATCAACAGGGGCGAATTCAGCACATCCCCGGCAGGTTTAAGTCATTGAGGGCCGGACAAAAGGTGATCCTGAAAGGAGCCGACTGGCAGGATCTGGCCTTTGAACAGACCATTCGACAGATGCTGGCGCAAAAGCGCTTTGAGAGCAATGGGGGGATCTGCCAGTTACCCGACGATGTTCAGTTTTATCAGATGCCGGTGGAGAATACCGAGCTTCATTCACTGTTCCAAAGCCTGTCCTGCTTTTGCGACAAAGAAGGTGATAAAGAGCACGCAGCACAAAAAACAATCATCATTAACCAGAGTAATATCAGGGATTGGCTGGGCCCGATTGCTATTGCCCCGGAAGGCCATGCCGTCCCTAACACCCGTCTGTTGGAACAAGTTCTGGCGGGCGGTGTCGTCACCGTAACGTCTCCCCTCACTGAGGCACTCTGGTTTTGTTTGCTGGGTTCACTGCAGACGATTCGCGAGACGACCGGCCTGAAGCCCCGACTTCAGGTGGCTCAGACAAAACGGCAGCCAAAACCCCTGGGATTGAGAGAAAGCGATGAGTACTCAATGAGAGATCAGGCCGTTTTTAATACCGTCACGTATCAGCAACAAGCTCAGGCCAGCCACTGGATCAATCATTATCAGAAAGCCCCCCTGGTCATTCAGGTCAATGAACAGACCCGTCTCAGCCAGCTGTTTGATAACCTCCGTATTACCTCGGAACAAAAGGCACATTTTGGACGGCATCAGAGTGGCTTACAGGAAGCATTAACCTCTGGCAAGCCGGTCGTCATGCGGGGACTGGAGAGTAATCCAACGCTTCAGGAGCTTCTGGAACCTCTGGTTATCGGGCAACCTCTGTTGGTGAATGGTCAATTACAGGCGTACCCACAAGCCCAGGTCACCGTTGTCTGGCCTGAGTCTGCAAAAAGCCCATCTTCAGTATGGCGTTCGATGATCACCACGGGCAAACCGTGTCCTGAGGTGGATATCTGGGATATCAATGGGGACCGGCACGATATCCCCCGAACCGAGCTGCCCGAACAGGCACTTCACCAACTTTACGATGCGTTTAAAACCGTACCTGCCCACCTCTGTAACCCACTGCCTGAAATGACCGAAGGGTTGCTGAATAACCTGATACTGACTGCCCGGCGAGCACAGCAGGTTGACCACTCCCCAAAACTCCTGCCCCGCCACTGGCGCAAGGCCATTAACAGCGTCATCACCCATGGCACCCGACAGAATCCGGTAGTGCGGGATTTTATGAAAGTGGCTTGTTGGTGGATACTGCCGGATGCTTGTAAAAAGCCGGATGAGCATCCCCCTCCCTCGGTGGACCCGGATCAGTTAACTGCCATCATCAACGGTTCCCTGCGGCTGGACAGAACGTTTGTGAAGCAAAACCTATGGCCACTGGCCCGAGTTTTTGACCCGCGGTTATTTAAGGACTGCCCATTTCAACTGTCTTATGAAAAACCATTTTCAAAGTGTGATGAAAAAGAAGTTCTGGGCAGGTTCTGTGCCATGATCGTGGCTCATGCGCCTGAACAACAACGTCAGGCAATGGCGCATCAGTTGCAGGTCGATCCGGCAGCAGCGCCCCGTCTACGGTTAGCCATCAGGCCATCAAGACAGATCAAACGTTTGCAAGATGCACTGGCTTCTGGTTGGCGGTTACCTTTGTCACCAGGGCAGACGCGGTCCGATGCCATTCTCGCTCTGGCCACTGATTGTTTTCACATGGCCAGAAGAGAACATGACGCAGAGAACCCTGACGAAGAACGCATTGAGCGAATTGAATACGTAGAAAACCGACTGTCTCAATCACTGGAATGGCAAGGTTCTGCCGATCAGCCCATGTCAGCGCTGGCGGACGATCTTTATCACGGCTCGACTAATCAGAAGGATCGTGAAAGTCGTCGATTATCACGACTCCATGACCGGTTAGCAGACTCTCCCGTTATATTCGTGCAAGGAGAAACCGGCACCGGGAAAAGTTACTTTTCTGCCAGAATGGCAGAGGCTTCGGGAGAGGCTTCAGTGCTGTCCCTTGGGCCTTCTGACAGCGAACAGACCCTGATGCAACGCTGGCAGTGGCAAGAACACCCCGATGGTGACCGCTCTACGGAACAGCAAAACCGGATGCTGATGGAATGGGCCAGGACACCCGACAAAGACGGACACTATCTCACTCTGGTTCTGGATGAAGCGAACCTGGCCAAAACCGGATTGCTGGCGTCATTAAACGGCTTATGGGAACCGGAACCCTGTATCTATGTGAATGGCCACCCTGTCAAGGTTAGCTCAAAACACCGGGTCATTCTCACCGGTAACCCGGATCATTATGCCGGACGCCAGCTGGATCCGACCCTGAAAGAGAAACTGCCTATGGCTTATTACCCACCTTTGGACCAGGCTTTCCTTCGGGACAGGGTGGTGGAACCGGCTCTGG
>NZ_JAHHPR010000729.1:0-1251 GCF_024606255.1 Endozoicomonas sp. SESOKO3 | reverse complement strand
ATAGTCAGGATCAGGTCCCCACCCGCTTTTTGATAGTGCAGTTTCTGGCAGGGGTGGGTTACCACTTCCAGCTGGTCAGCCGTGCCTGTGGTATTTGACAAAAACCATTGGCCGCTGTTACCAGTGCCATCGTCAGCAAAGCGGTAAATGGCACTCTTCTCATCAATGACATACTGATGTCCGGGGACTGCTCGCTGTAAAAGTGCATAACCAGACTCTAGTTGTTTAAGGATGAACTCCTTGCCATCCAGAACACCGTCATCCAGTTCCAGGCTGTCTGGCCAGTCATTGGCATAGACGCGGTGTGGGTTCTGCCAGCTGCCTATCCTTACCAGGGGGTTCACACCGGATGCCATCATTTTTATGCCATCAGGCGATGGGAGACGTCGGTCAATGATCAGTTTATCAACGGCGTGGCAGTTCAGCGTCCGTATTTTTTCGGCTGGCTTGAGGGCCTGCGTTGCCAAAACAGGCTGGCCATCCCGGTAGAGGGTTAGAAAACCACGGTCATCTATTGTCATGGCCAGATGTTGGCGGGGGGAGGTGAAAAATGGTCTAACCCTGTCATGAAAGATCCTCTCGCCATCCGTTAGCCTGATCTCCAATCCCCTGTTTTTCAGGCTCAACCTGATGGCATCAGCGCCGTCAGCCCCGGCAAAATGAATGAGTGAGCCCCAGGCGCGGGAAGGCAAGCTCCGGTGAACCCAGCCCGCCAGTATAAAACTGCCGCCAGTGACCGGAGGGGGCATCAGGCGTGACAAACCGGCTGGACAACGAGGCTGGTCACCACTGTCAGTTGCGTCAGTGGCATTGTGCGGAGCCAGCGAACGCCAGCTGGCTGCCTGCAGATTGGTGAGACTGGCACCACCCAGGTGAACCCGGTTAAATGAAGAGGGGGCAAAAAATATCTTCACCGTCCCGGTTTTCTCTGCACTTTCCAGCGCACCCTCCAGCTCGAGACTGACCAGGTTACTACCGAGGCCGGGGTGTACGCTGGCGCCACTGCTTTTGATGTGGAAAATATCGTTTCCCGACTCACCAAACAGCCCGGCTCCCGGCTTGACTGTACCGGAGATGAAGAACAGGTCATCACCCGGCCCGCCCCGCACCGGTGCCGTAACATTGTCAAGCTGGTAAATGTTATCCAGCCGATTGTCTTCAGCCAGCCTCGAGTAATAGTAACTCCAAAGTTTTTCGCTGGTCAGCACATTAGTTCCATTGTTGGCCGGATCAACCGTTACCAGACGCCAG
>NZ_JAHHPR010000728.1:0-1638 GCF_024606255.1 Endozoicomonas sp. SESOKO3 | reverse complement strand
GACCCGAAAGGTATTCGTTCAGTAGCTGTTCAATAAAGTTTTCTGTCTCTTTCACGGCCTGTGGAATTTGATAATGATAATCCGGGGATTCCCGACGCAAGCGTGATCTTAACAACACGGCTGCCAACAGGTTTTCGCACAGAGCATTGGCAAAGCTTAGCCGCTGAAAAACCTCAGGAGTATAACCCGACGTTTTTGAGTTTCTGGCAGTCAGGCCGCTTTTCATAGAGCCGTAAAACTCAATATCGCCCCAATCCCGTAACCCATTCCAGCCAAATTGAGGACGTTCAATAGCTTCGATCCAGCGTTCAAATTTGCCGGGTAATGGAAAGGCAAAAAAAATCGTGTTCTTCAACAACGGGCTTAGGAACACCCAACGACATCCGCTACAGTGAAATGCTTGCATCGTTGACGCAGGCATAATGCCAAAGTTGCCATTCAGTACGCCAATATCATGAATGCTATTCAATAGACCCCGTTCAGCAGCAGCGTAAGGAGTGCTGGTTTCATCAGGAGTGTGGGCGTACTTGCTATAGTTGTCCGTCGCCTGGAAATAGTAAACCAGGAAGGCTCTTTCACCATCAACATAGTTCACTTGTAAACGGTCAGTGAAACCTTGTGTACTCTGGGGAAGATCCTTTTCCAGTACGACGAGAAAATCGCCAAAACGGGGTTTCTGGCTTTTCAAGCGGTCATTTTTGGCAATAAATTCATGCATAATGCCTTCTCGCGCCAGGGTAGCCAGAGACTCTCCAACCCGTTGGAACTTATAATGATCAACCACCTCACCATTGGCTATTGCCAGTGTACGACCATCAACGATGGTGCCTTCTTTCTCAAAGAGTGTTAATGGATGTTGACCGGGATAAACCCGTTGAAAGGGTGTTTCACCCGCACGATCAAATCTTGATTGTAACTGACGACCGGACTCTTCATCCGCAGGATGAAAACCAAATCCTCGGGCAGCTGCAGCCACTACCAATCCGAATGCCGAAGTATTGGGCAGTTGAAATTTGAGAGGATTAACGGGTTCTGTCAATTGGTCAGAAGAATCCAGTTTAAAGAAAAGTGCCGGATCTTTGAGAAAGTCCAGAGTATCATCCAGTAATGGCCGTGGAAGGCGTTTTTGCCAAGTCCTCAACAATTCTAATTTATCGGCAACTAACTTTTGTGCAAGTACGTGTATGAATTTTTGCCGGATTATTGGGTCAGCGCTGCATTTCTCCAGATACTCTTTGTCTTTAAAAAAGTACAAAAAACATGCATTCTGTTCAATATAGTCAAGTACAATCTGAGGGTTGTCGGGCCGTAAGTTCCTGGTCAGAAAGTGGTCAATCCCCCTGCCAAAGGGCTCAGACTTCAGCACTATGTCGTCTTGCGCTTTCAGGAGTCCCTCCGGAAGTTTTTCGCGTTTCTCATTCTGATTAGGCATATATTGATAAACAATATTCAGGACATGGGTTTTAAAATCGTTATCGGCATTCACCTTTTCAAAGAATTCATCAAGGAGAGAAACATGAAAACCCCGGCTTACTTCGGGTCTACTGTTTAATATTTCCAACAATGAGTCCTTTGCTGCATCGACCCTTTCCAGTGAGTGCTACTCAGAACACTTAAAGCGAACCGGGCATCTGGATA
>NZ_JAHHPR010000727.1:0-8965 GCF_024606255.1 Endozoicomonas sp. SESOKO3 | reverse complement strand
TTCTCGCCGAGAATGTTTTTTTGCGCCTGCTCTGAGAGTTCATGGACAGCTTTGCAGTTCATAAGCGCATTTGATTTTTCACTATCAATAACCACCAGACAATACTGTTCAGACACTGTGTCAAAGTAACTTGTCATGACTCTTGCACCCCACGCATCCACATGCGTTTGCTCCTCTATTTTTCGTATTTCCGCACAAACCGTGGAAGACGCCACCAATAAGACTGTCAAAACGAGTTTTCTCATCGAATGTACTCCAAATGTCAAAGATCAAATCATAAGAAAGCCAGAATTTGGCTTGCCCCTTCAATGAGAGGTCAATCTTCGACATTCCTTCCAATGAAAAGTTCCATCGTTCGTTGGTTTTTTACAACGGCACTCATTCATATCCGCTTTTCAAAAAGCCGAATGCACCATTTCAGCACAACTTCAAACGTTTATTCTCTGCTTTTTTGGCCTCACGCCGGGCTCTGAAAAAGGAGGAAATGATTTCGCTACACTCCTCTTCAAGAACCCCGGGAGTCATTTCCACCCGATAATTCATATAGGGCAACTCCAATGTTCGGCTCTGACTGACCAGAGCCCCGGCCTTGGGTTCCAGGGCACCAAAAATCACCCGTTTTAGCCGACTGTGGATAATCGCTCCGGCACACATGGTACAGGGTTCAAGGGTCACGTAGAGTTCACAATCCACCAATCGGTAGTTGTTGAGGGTGGCGGCCGCTTCCTGTAAGGCCATTACCTCAGCATGGGCCATCGGATTGCAGCCGCTGATGGGCTGGTTAAAACCCCGGCCTATTATTTCGCCACCCCTGACCACAACGGCCCCGACCGGAACCTCATCTTTTTCCCGGGCTTTTTCCGCTTCCTTCAGGGCCTCGCGCATCCAGAGGCTATCCGTGTTTTGATCTGCCAAAAAAGAATCTCACTACTCAACGAAGAAACTGCCGTGAGTTAACGATTCAACTCACACGTAAAAAAAAAGTTGAAACAAGTATACAGACGTTCGCCACTTTGACCGATAAAGACACTAATCAAGTTCTGGAGTTCTCCGGATCGGGTGTTCAGGAATTCTCCAACGCAATGCAAAAGAGCGATATATACTGAGAGTTAATTATCGTTATTTCAGTTTCTGACTAAGTACCATTGGAGGGTATGATCGAATGAGTTACAAGCAAAATGTAGAAGAGAATATACAGCATTTTGCAGAGAGCATCGGTCTGGGCGAGCTCAGCTTAAATGAACACGATGCCTGCGGTCTCTGTTTTGATGATACCCTGATCGTGAATATGGAATATCTGGAAGAAGACGAAGCACTGGTGTTTGTCTCTTCAGTAAAACCCATGGATGCTCACGACGATGCCAAAACCAGCCTCTACGAAAAGCTCCTGTCACTGAACCTTCAGCATCACAGTATGCAGGGTGCTTTTCACGCTCTGAACCATGACAAGTCTGAAATTCTGCTGATTCGCTCTATGCAGGCTTCGTCGGACTACGGCAACTTTGAGTCCACCCTGGAGAAGTTCGTCAACACACTTGAATGGGTGATCTCCGAGGTGAATAATACTGAAAGCGATGGTACCGCACCACCCAAAGAGAGTGGTCCAAAGCCTCCTCCCACCGCTCCCGGCGGACCTGGAGACATGGGTATGATGGTCTGATTCTTGATCAACACACCGAAAAAGAGGGCTTATTCAGCCCTCTTTTTCTTTCTGACTAATCAAATCCTGAACAGAAAAAAAACAACGGGTAACAAAGGAGACGGGGATCGTGGCCGAAGCACTTAACTACCTCACTTCTGCGCTTCAAAATGCGGTTGAAAGCAGCCGGCTACTGGATATTCGTGGCCGTGTTACCGAAGTACAGGGCATGATCATCAAAGCGGCGGTTCCCGGTGTCAAGATTGGCGAGTTGTGTGAGCTGGTGACGCCAAACGATGACAGGACCAGCTACGCCGAGGTCGTTGGCTTTCAGGGGCACGAAACGGTACTCTCTCCCATGGGTGAAATCATGGGTATCTCCTCCACAACAGAAGTGATTCCCACGGGTAAGGTTCACCATGTAGGCGTTGGCTCTCACCTTCTGGGTCACGTGCTTGATGGTATGGGAAACCCTTTAAACCCGGAAGCCTTCGACGGAGTGGAGCCTGATACCTGGTATCCGGTTTATGCCGACAGTCCTGACCCCATGACTCGCCAGATCATTGATAAACCATTACCACTGGGCCTGAGAGTCCTGGATGGCGTACTGACCTGCGGAGAAGGACAGCGTATGGGGATCTTCGCTGCCGCCGGCGGTGGTAAGAGTACGCTGCTCTCGATGCTGGTTAAAGGGGCTGAAGTGGATGTCACAGTCCTCGCGCTGATCGGTGAAAGGGGACGGGAACTCAGGGAATTTATCGAGCATGATCTGGGCCCGGAAGGCGTCCAGAAGTCCGTCATTATCGTTGCCACTTCTGACAAATCGTCCATGGAAAGAGCCAAAGCGGCCTATACTGCCACAGCCGTCGCAGAGTATTTCAGGGACAAAGGTAAAAAAGTCCTTCTGCTAATGGATTCCGTCACCCGTTTTGCCCGTGCCCAGCGTGAAATAGGTCTGGCAGCCGGCGAGCCGCCAACCCGTCGAGGTTTTCCACCCTCAGTCTTTGCCACGCTTCCCAAGTTAATGGAGCGTGCCGGTATGTCTGATACAGGTTCAATCACAGCACTCTACACCGTACTGGTAGAAGGTGACGATATGACTGAACCGGTAGCGGATGAGACCCGATCCATTCTGGACGGACACATCATCCTTTCCAGAAAGTTGGCTGCCGCTAACCACTACCCGGCCATTGATGTGCTATCCAGTGCCAGCCGTGTCATGAATGCCATCACCCCGGAAGAGCACAAAGCCGCAGCGGGCAAACTCAGGGAACTTCTGGCCAAGTTCGAAGAGATTGAACTGCTGGTTAAGGTCGGTGAGTATAAAGCGGGCTCAGATGCAGTGGCGGATGAAGCCTTGCGGAAAATAGACGCCATAAGAACCTTTCTGAAGCAGCGCACCGATGAACTGAGTGACTATGACACCACCATCCAGCAACTGCGTCGTGTCGTTGGAGTCTGATCTGAATGCTGCACGAACTTCTCAAGGTTAAGCAGATTCGGGAAAAGTCTGCTCAGGACGAAGTTCGCAAGTGTGAATATCGTCTGGAGCAGGCTCAGCTGGAAGTCAAAAACAAAGAGCAGGAACTGGAAGAGTACATTGACTGGCGCTGTAAAGAAGAAGAAAGGCTCTACGATAACATTATCAATACTGCGGTGAAGCAGAATGAACTGGATCAGCTAAAAGCCAAGGTAGCCCAGATGCGTGAAAAGGATGTTCTGCTGGAACAGGCCATCAACGAAGCCAGACAGAATGTCGAAAAGGCCAAAGAACAGCTTGAGCAGGCCCGTGAAGATCATGCGAAAGCCATGCAGGCTGTGGAAAAGTTTGAAGAGTTTACCAAAGCTCAGGACGAGGAAGCCGCAAAGGAAGCCGCTCGCCTCGAAGATCTGGAAATGGAAGAATTTACTGTTCGTCCGAAATTCTAGGGTGCACAGATCGCAAGGAGGCCAACCATGCAGCCCACACACTCTAATCAGAATGTTCAGCAGAATAGCAACAACCAGCCCGCTCAAAATCAGAGCCAGAATCAGAGCCAGAAAGTGTCTGAGGATCAGGCTTCTGACTTTTCCAAAAAAATGAAAAAGAAAGAAGATCCGAAAAGTACCAAAGGGGAATCCAAGGGCGATCAAAGCCTTGAAAGCCTGATGGCAGAGCGCAGAAAAAGTGCCAAGGAAGCTCTGGAAGGCAAGTTCAAAGACCAGGGCGGTGGCCGTGAAGGTCAGGAAGGTCAAAAAGGTCAGGAAGGTCAAAAAGGTCTAGAAGAGGGTGCCATGCAGTCTCTGCGTGACGGCACTGAGCATGTGATCGGTCAGGTTAGGGAAACCCAGCAGGCCTCTGAAGTTCAATTGAAAAGCATTCAGGCCGTCAGTGGCCCCAAAGAAATCAATGAAGTCATCAACAAGCTGGTTGATAAAATCATGGTGTCTTCAAAAGACGCTATCGAAGGAGCCGAAGTTCGAATCACTCTGAAAGACAATATTCTGCCGGGCACCGAAATCCGTATTCAGAGAGTCTCTGGTGAACTGCAAGTGACCATGAATACCTCTTCAGCAGACTCCCACAACTTTCTGCAAGCCAATGAAGCCAGCTTGATGAAGAATCTCGAAAAGCTGGGTGAAAAAGTTCAGGTCAACATCAACCTGTCTGGCGGAGGTGGCGAACAGAGTGAGGGGCGTTCCCGGCAGGAGTACGTGGGTGAAGAAGAACAGGAAAACGATGATTCCTGAGAGAACGGATAAACACTGATGGAACCAATACCACTGAAGTTTGAATCAATATCAGCAACCGAGCTTCAGTTGGGGCAGCTCCTGTGTCGTCGCAAAACCCGCTACCAGATTCAACTGAACGGTATCGAATTCACTGTCTCTCTTGCCGGTCTTGATCACCAGACCTCCAGCTGGCAGGCCGATATAGAACTGGCTGGCTACCCCAACAAACTCTATCTGGGCCATCAGGTTCTGGATTTTCTTTTGCCCAAAAAGCTCGACCATCAAATCATTAAAAAACTGCCTGAAAGTCTTCGTGAAGCGGCTATTTCGAGCAGCCTGACCCCCTTGTTTAATTTTTTGGGCCAGATGCTGGGTCAGTCTGTCACACTCACTCATCTCAAACCTGCCGAGCAAACAGACGCCCCTTTAATTGCAGTGGATCTTGAAGCCGGGAGCATCCGTTCCAGCATTCAGATTGAGTATTCCGAGGTGATAGAGAACCTGTTGAAGTCAATTCCACCTCATCAATCTATCTCACTGCCCGATATACCTTTATGGGTATCCCTGCAAAAAGGCAGTACCTCACTGAACCGCAGTGAACTCAATGATCTGGAAGAAGGCGACATTGTTTTTCTGGAAAAATATGTCAGTCACTCAGAGGTGATTGTAAAAATCAAACAGAATGCTGCGTTTCTCGGCACTCTTGAGGATACCCGGCTCACTATTTCACAGAGGCTTCAGCCGATGGAAGATTATTCTGCCCAAGGGTACACAGAGCATGAAGAGCCTATGCCAGAAGGTGAAGCTCCGCAAGCACCTGCTACCCCTATTGATCTTCATGATTTGCCCGTGATGCTGATGTTCGAAGTAGGCGAACAACAGCTGACATTCGCAGAATTGCAAAGCCTGACGCCTGGGTATGTTTTCCAGCTCAGTAACCCTGTGGAAGCACCGGTCAAGATCAGAGCCAATGGCCAGCTGATTGGTAAATGCCAGTTGGTGGAAATAGAAGGCCGCCTCGGAGCCCGGATTACAGAACTCACGGGAAAGACCGAATCCTAATAACCAGGCAGTACATCCAGTAGAGCAGGTTCCCGCCATGGAAAGCGGCATACTGAATTTGACCAGCCCATTTTATTTGATGGTGCCACTGGCACTGATGGCGCTGATTCCATTCATGGCAGTCATGGGCACTTCTTTTTTGAAACTGGTGGTGGTCTTTTCCATTCTCAGAAACGCCACCGGTCTTCAGCAGATTCCTCCCAACATTGCCATGAACGCGCTGGCCATTATTTTGACACTCTACATCATGGCACCTATAGGCTATCAGTCTTATGAATTGCTGGAACCTGAAAAGATTAATTTTGAGGATCTGTCCTGGATCGAATCCTTCAAGCTGGCCAGCGCCCCTTACAAGCAATTTCTCAAAGACAACACCAACGAAAAAGAGCGTAACTTCTTTCTGAAGTCTGCACGCCTTCTGTGGCCAAAAAAATACCAGCAGGAACTCTCGGGGGATGACTTTATTGTGCTGCTGCCCTCTTTTTGTATCACGGAATTGACCAAGGCGTTCCAAATTGGCTTTTTGCTCTATTTGCCTTTCATCGTCATCGACCTGATCGTCTCAAACATCCTGCTGGCCATGGGTATGATGATGGTCTCTCCCATGACCATATCCCTGCCTTTCAAACTGCTCCTGTTTGTCTTGCTGGACGGTTGGACCCGTTTGATTCAGGGACTGGTATTAAGTTATGGCTAGAAAGCCTCAAGGGAAAAGAGCATGGTAGATTCGGACATCATTCAGCTGACAGCTCAGGCACTGATGCTGACTCTGGTTTTATCCATGCCTCCGATCATTGCCGCGGCTGGCGTAGGTCTGCTGATCAGTTTGATCCAGGCCCTGACCCAGATCCAGGAGCAAACCCTGCCCTTTGCCTTCAAGCTGATTGCCGTCATCATCAGCATCTTTGCCACTGCCCGATGGTTGGGCATTGAGATTTATCATTACTCTCTGGCCATCATGAACAAAATACCGGACCTATAACCGGGTAATCCGCCATGGTCATCCCAATAGATGAGCTAAAAGAGTGGTTTTATGTATTTACCATGGGCATGCCCAGAATTGTTGCCCTGTTCACTCTGATCCCTTTCCTGCACAAACGCATGCTGGGTGGCGCCATGATGCGAAATGGCATTTGCGCCTGCATGGTCCTGTTTCTCCATCCTATGCTGGCAGAACACAAACCCGATGAAGCCCTCACCATTTATGCTACGGCCGGATTTGTTCTTAAAGAAGCTTTTATAGGGGCCATTATCGGGTTTTGTATCACCATTCCATTCTGGGCACTGGAGTCAGCGGGGTTCTTCATTGATAACCAACGGGGGGCTTCCATGGCCAGCGCCCTGAATCCTCTGTCGGGTGCGGAAACATCACCCATGGGTGTCTTGTTCTCTCAGGCTTTTACCGCTATTTTCATGGTCAGTGGCTTATTTCTGCTGTTGCTGCAAAGTCTGTTCATCAGCTATGACGTATGGCCTGTGTTCAGTTTCTATCCCAGACTGAACCCTGAAGCCACTACTTTTTTCCTGAATCAGTTCAACCTGATTATTGGACTGGCCATGTGGCTTTCTGCCCCCGTCATTATCTCCATGTTTATCACAGAATTTGGCATCGCCCTGATCAGCCGCTCAGCCCCTCAGCTGAACGTATTTATTCTGGCCATGCCGATCAAATCCGGTGTCGCGGCAGCCATCCTGGTGGTTTACGTCAGCACGATTCTACAACTGGCCAAAAAACATGACGAAAGCATTCCCATGATTTTTAAAACCGTGGGAGAGCTCTGGAAATGAGTGCTGAAAAGACAGAGAAACCTACACCAAAAAAACTGCGTGACGCCCGAAAAAAAGGTCAGGTCGCCAAGAGTAAAGAAGTATCCAGCACCTTTGGCATTATCGCCGTGGTCTGCACCCTCTGGTTTATGAGCGATACCTATCTCAACACCATTCAGGAAATGGTGATCCTTCCCGCAACGGTTTATAACGAAAACTTTCAGGACGCTTTCAAGATTGTCACCCGGGGCATTCTTGATAAATCCATTGAGCTACTGTTACCCTTGGTTATGGTATCCATGCTGTCTGCCATCATAGGCAACATTATGCAGTTTGGCTTTCTGCTGGCCGGTGAATCGGTAAAACCCGACCTGAAAAAGATCAGTCCCATTGCCGGATTCAAGCGCATCTTTGCCATCAAAAATCTGGTGGAATTCTTCAAGTCCGTTATCAAGATTGTGTTTCTTTCCATCGTTGTTTACTTCGTCATCAAAAACAGCCTCGCTGATATGGTCAACCTCCCTTACTGTGGTAATGACTGTATCCTCCCTGTTGTCGGGGTTTTGATGAAAAAACTGATGATCTACGCCATTGCGGCTTTCTTAGTGATCTCGGTGCTGGACTATCTTTTCGAGAAGCAACAGTTCACCAAAGAAAATAAAATGTCCAAGGATGAAGTCAAACGCGAACACAAAGAGATGGAAGGTAGCCCTGAAATCAAGGGTAAACGAAAAGAAATTCACCAGGAAATTCTCAACGAAGCAGAAAACACCAAGAAATCAGACGTTGTTATCAAAAACCCGACTCACCTGGCCATCGGCCTGCACTATAAACAGGATGTGACACCACTGCCCGTGGTGACGGTTAAAGGCCGGGGTGGACGTGCACGCTTTATTGTGAAAATTGCCGATAAAGAAGGCATCCCCGTTATGGAGAATGTCCCCCTGGCCCACGCCCTGTTTGATACGGACATTGCCAGTTTCATCCCCAGCGATTTGATTGAACCGGTGGCAGAAGTATTCCGATGGGTAGAAGACCTCAAGGAAAAACAGGGCCTCTCAGACGACTCTTAAGGTTGAACAATGCAAAACCTCTGCTCAACTCTCCAGAGTATTTCTGGGCCCCACTGGCCGCCAGGCCGGTGAAATGACATTGGGCATTTCCGAGCGGTTCAGCAAGGGAGCCTTACACAGGGCGAACTCGCCGTAACGATGGTTGATCTCATCAATGGTCGCCAGTAGTTTTTCCTTTTTAATATCCTCTTCCTTGAACAGTTCTCCTTGCCCATGTTTGGGTCGCGGGTCCAGGGCTCCGACGTGTACCTGATGCACTCCCCGGCTTCTCTCTCCTTCATCCCAGTAGACATCCAGGAAAAAGTCTGCCAGTGCCATAATCAGATCGCCATCGGATGTTGGGGTTGTCGTCTTCAGCTTTTTGCTGACCCAGCCTCCGGGCGTATTCACGCCAATGGCAAACAACCGGGCTTCAAAGTCATAACGTCTGAGACGAGCGGCCACCTTTTCACACATATGCAGCAGATAGGTTCTCAGGATGGTTTTATCCCGGGTATTGGGCGGAATCACCTTACCGTGCCCGATACTCTGGGGCACGCCTACCTCTTTATGCAGTGGCTCCGGGTCCATGCCCTGGGCCATCAGCCAGATGCGTTTGCCCAGATTACCAAAACGCTTGCCCAGCACGCTAATGGGCACTTTCTGCATATCACCGCAACGACGCACACCGTACTGAGCCAGGTAACGCCCAATACCTGAACCGACGCCACAC
>NZ_JAHHPR010000066.1:0-4748 GCF_024606255.1 Endozoicomonas sp. SESOKO3 | reverse complement strand
TAAAAGCCTTCATGTCGATGCTTTGCCTCAGGGTAGATTGGCAGCCGGGCAATGATAGGGCGTTACAAGACAACCCGATTGACCGGGAACTGATCACTCACATCGCCTCCATAAATCATGGCAAAGGCTTCCCGACGAAGAAGGAGGTAGAAGCCTTTATCTCTATGCTCTGCCTGAGAGAGGGCTGGCAGCCGGGCCTTGATGAAGCCGTTCAAAACAACCCGGTCAACCGGGAACTGCTCATGCGCATTGCTTCCATGCGTCATGACAAAGGCTTCCCGACGAAGGAGCAGGTGGAAGCCTTTATCTCTATGTCCTGTCTGAAAGAGGGCTGGCAGCCGGGCCGGGACGAGGCCGTTAAAGACAAGCCCATCGACTGGGAACTGCTCAGGAACATTGCCTCCATGAACAATGGCAAAGGCTTCCCGACCAGGGAGCAGGTGGAAGCCTTTGTCTCTATGGCCTGCCTGAAAGAGGGTTGGCAGCCGGGCCGGGACGAGGCTGTTAAAGACAAGCCTATCGACAGGGAGCTGTTAGTGCACATTGCTTCCATGAATAATGGCAGAGGCTTCCCGACGAAGAGACAGGTGGAAGTCTTTATGTCTATGTCCTGTCTGAAAGAGGGCTGGAGGAAGGGTTTCGATGAAGCCGTTCAGAACAACCCCATCAACCGGGAGCTGCTCATTTATATTGCCAGCATATGTAATAGTAGAGGCTTCCCGGTGGAGGCGAAGGTAATCGCTTTTGTTCAGTGGTTGCCTGTGAAGAACAAGAAACATTGCCTGAAGATGGCCAGCAGGGTGTTTGCAGCTTCCGGATTGCCTGAACAAAAGGAGTTGGCTGCCAATGAGAGAAGCATCCGTCAATATCTTCCTGATCTTCCAGGGCTATCCACAGAGAGTGACGACGACATCAGTGATGGAGAGGATGAGCTGGAAGAAGACGATGCAATGAATACATTGCCGTTGTTCAGTTCAATCCCCCAAAAGTGGCGTATGACGATTGGGGAGACCCTAAAAGCCCTGGCGTTGTTCTGCTCTGCTCCTCCAAAGTGGCGCATGACCATTGCGGAACTTGAACAATACCTGACCGCTTTCACAGATGACCGCAGTGAAAGAACGCAGGTGCTTTATGCCCTGGCATCGCTGATACCCATGCTCTTCCATCATGGTGGCGCGGGCGCACGCTTATGGCTGGCAAGACATCATGAAAACCAGCAAGACCAGAACGTACTGGCCAGGGCGCTCTCAATTTACGCTCCTCTGGATAACGTTAAGTTTGCCCTGACGCAGCTGCCTGAATCCGAGTGTCTGGATTACATTACACTGTGCAGAAAGCTGAATCCTGCCCCGAACAAACTGCAATGGGTGGCATTGGAGCCACTGAGGCAAAAACTGAATCAGCGATGTTCTCTGACACTGAGTAAAGCCAGGGTGTTGGAGATTCTCTGGTCGCAGCCAGAGGCTAAACGCTCAGGGTACGTAGAAAAGCTCGACAGCTTCTTCGAAACGGTGCCTTCTGTCCGCCAACTGTACTTGATACACCAGACATTCAAGCCGCAAAAAATGCAGGATTTCCTGGAAGCCTGTATTGCCCGGCAGAGCACTCACACCCTCAATGTAAAACAACAGGAGCTGCTACTGGAAGGGCTGCTGCTGGCACACTATTACCTGACTGACCACGAACAGATACCGGATCTATGCTTTTCATCGCAGGAGGCCAGTGCCGATGGCAAAGGAGTCATTATCAACGGTGATGCGCTCATGCCGGGACAAAAGCGGCTGTGGTACTTTATCGTTGCCCTGCTGATTGAGCTTGAACAGGCGCCAGAATATAAGTTTGAAAAGAACCGGCTGACGGTGCTTTCTAACGACAGAAGCATTGTATTGCCAAAACCGGAATTCAGTCTCGTGGGTAACGGTTTTATGATCAAAAACTGGTCGTTGGAACAGCTAAGAACATTTTTCGAGGCCAAAGACTTCACCGAACAGTGGTACAAGCCTCCACAGGATGAGCGGGAACTCTATGTCATCCAGCGAGATGAGAGACTGCCACGCAATAGCGCAAGCGTCCGTGAGACCCTTAATGAAAAAGCGAAGCCGCTGGCACCCAGTGCCATTCTCAGCATTATCAAGTCAGGCTTGCCATTAAAACCCGCAGTCTGGGCGTCACTGGAGCACTACGCCAATCTTGGTCAGCTCACCACCCGATTGTGCAGGGCGTTGGCTCCGGTTATTCAACGGCAGGTGGAAGAGGCTCCGGAGAGCTTAAAAAACGCCGTCACCGCAAGACTGACAGAAGGTACAGATGAGGCTGCTGTCAGCCAGAGTTATTTTGCAACGGCGATGGACGCGGTGATAGACGCATTGAATCGTTTTCAGGTGCTGGAGGAAACAGAACTTGAAATGCTGGAACTTTTTCGCCACCAGATGAGTCCAAACCAGCTACTCACTGTGATCAAAAAAATGAGCGATAGGGTTGATTTGGTGACACAGCTCGACTGGTACAAAGCCTATGAGGGTAAAAAGCAAGATTTGCTTGGGCTGAATGAATGGCTATTTGAGGATGACCCACTGGACGAATAGGGAGAGTTTACGTGCCATTACCCCCAATAGATGGATCTACGCCGCCACCTTTGGACGATGGGGCTTCGGTGAGTAATGGTTCTCAAAAAGAGGGCTCTCAAAAAAAAGGCGCTCAAAAACCAAAAAGAAAGCACACCCGGACAGGGCGTCAGGCTGAACCGGCAGCCAGTGCCTCCAATATATTGCAGCATCAACAGGCCTTTGAACCATCTCACATTCCCCCCATAAAGCTACGGCGTGTTGATGAGGGTCTCTGGCGTGTGGTCTCTTCCTTCGCAGTTCAGTCCACACAAGATCCATTGGAAACTGAATCGGTTATAACGGCTGACGAAGAGCCTCAGCCAATGGCTGTAATCGAACCGGAATCAGAAACTCCACCACCCGCCAGTGACAGTATGACCCCTGTCACCGGTGAAATAGAAGATGAAGATTTTGAAGACGCTTCAGAAATCCCTCCTGAAATTCTCTCGGTGTTTTCACCTAAACATCAGGCAGTGTTGAAGAACCACTACAACGATAGCAACCCGGATACAGCCCAGGCTGTGAGAAGCGTGGTCCAAAGTGCCAAAAAACTGCTGAAAACCCTCCGCAGGAGAAAGATCGGATTATCCTACAACAGAAGTAACCCTCCATTTCCCACCCTTTTTGCCAAATTGGAAACATTGAGTGTTATTAAGCAAGCTGAGCTTCTCTCAGCGTTTTTTGCCAAGGCGACGGTCTTCTTTTCGGCGGTCAATACGGATCAAATTAAAAACACCGGCTGTCTCTCAAGCATGTTGAGATGGCCGCGTCATATAGAGCGCTTTGCAAATAAAAATGATCATGAGATTCAAGCTGTTGCCGGACATCCATTCCTGAAACAGATTTCTTCTATGCGCAATAACAGAGGCTTCCCGACCATAGGCGAAGTGGATGACTTTATGAACATCGCTTGCCTGAAAAAAGGCTGGCAACCAGGCAACGATGAGGCCGTTCAGGACAACCCCATCGACCGGGAGCTGCTCGTGCACATTTCCTCCATGAATAATGGCAAAGGGTTCCCGACAGAGGAACAAGTGAAAGCCTTCATCACCATGCCCTGCCTGAGAGAAGGCTGGCAACCGGGCAATGATGAAGAGGTTCAAAACAACCCGATTAACCGGAGGCTGCTCAGGCATGTCGCTTCCATGAACAATAGCAGACGTTTTCCGTCAGAGCCTCAGGTGAAAGCCTTCATCACCATTCCTTGCCTGAAAATGGATTGGCAGCCGGGCCTCGACGAGGCGGTTAAAGACAAACCGATCGATTGGGAACTGGTTGCGCATATTGCCTCTATGAACAGTGGCAGAGGCTTCCCTGCGAAGGAGCAGTTAGAAGCCTTCATGAACATGCCTTGCCTGAAAGAGGGCTGGGAACCCGGCCATGACGAAGCCGTTCGTGGCAAACCGATCAACCGGGAACTGCTCATACGCATTTCCTCCATGAATAATGGCAAAGGATTTCCGACAAAAGAGCAAGTGGAGGCGTTTCTTAGCATGCTTTGCCTGAGAGAGGGCTGGCAGCCGGGTAATGACGAGGCCGTTAAAGACAGCCCGATCGACTGGGGGCTAGTGAAGAATATTGCTTCTATGAATAATGGCAAAGGTTTCCCGAAAGAAGCGAAAGTGAAAGCGTTCATCTCTATGATTTGCCTGAGAGAGGGCTGGCGGCCGGACCGCGACAGGGCGGTTAAAGACAATCCGGTCGACCGAAAGCTGCTCATGCATATTACCACCATGCATTGTGGCAGAGACTTCCCGACGCAAGAGCAAGTAAAAGCCTTCATCACCATACCTTGCCTGAAAGAGGGCTGGAAGCCGGGCCTTGATGAGGCTGTTAAAGACAACCCAATCGACTGGGAGCTGATTAAGAACATTGCCTCCATGCATAATGGCAGAGGTTTTCCGACAGGGCCGGAAGTGAAAGCGTTTGTGAGTATGCCTTGTCTTAAAGTGGGCTGGCAGTCGGGCAATGACGAGGCCGTTAAAGGCAATCCGATCGACCGAATGCTGCTAAGGCTCATTGCCTCCATGCATAATGGCAAAGGCTTCCCGACAGAGTCGGAATTAAAAACCTTCATGACCATGCCCTGCCTGAAAGTGGGTTGGCAGCCGGGCTGCGACGAGGCCGTTAAAGACAGCCCGA
>NZ_JAHHPR010000726.1:0-1002 GCF_024606255.1 Endozoicomonas sp. SESOKO3 | reverse complement strand
TTAACTCCCGATTTTCTATTCTTAACCCTTGAACTTCTTCAGTTAACGCTTCAATCCGTTGCGTTTTTTTCTCTTCTTTTTCCTGAGCGCGTCTTTTAAGCTCAATGAGAAGGGAGCCGTCGGTCGAATGTTTACTCAAGAAGTTCTGATTTATCCCCGACACCTCCAAATCGGATCGGTTATGTGCCCCACCGGCTTGATGATCACCGCATGAGGGTCTCGCCATCAGTCGCTTTTGGGAAGAGATATCTTGCTGATTCGCAAGGACAGTCCGTTTTGGCCTTGCTCCCTGCTGTAAGTATCTCAGAGAGTCAGAGGAACAGCTGGTAGAGCCAGAGGCTCTGTGGTAGCTATTAAATTGCCGGATGGGATCAGTGAACCTATTACCATTGCTGGCAGTTGTATCGTTGGCGGTATTACCACTGTGACTGATGACAGGTTCTATTAAAGGCACTTGTAGTGAATGGGAATTATGTGCCTGCCTTATCAGCTCATTTGAAAAGCGTGCTAATTCATGGCGTGATGGGTGCTTTTTAAGTTGTATAAAGGTATCGCGAAAAGGGATGGAGAATGTCAATGATGGCGCAAAAATCATGATATCACGGCTTATGACAGAATCTGACAGTTTCTCTAACAGTTCACGAATAAATTCAAGTGGGTTTGAATAGAGCAGGAACAATTGAACGAAATACTCAGTAAAGCAGCATTTTTCAAATTGTCCTATGGGTGGCTGCTGGTCAGATTGATTGACTCTGTGGATTATATCCTGAACAATCTTATACAAAATCCTTAGGTTGTTGTCGCCAACTTCGTGCAGTGTCCAGTCAGGTAGTATGATCGGTCGAAGTGAAGACAGAATATCAGGGTCATTCAAAGTACGTGTTTTATCGGTTGTAGCTTCTATCAGCTGCCTGATAAACCGGTTGCGCTTTGAGTTTTCATAGAATGAACGCTGCAGGTCCAGTGCCGCCTCAAGAGGCGTGACAGGATTACCCTTGGTGT
>NZ_JAHHPR010000725.1:0-1578 GCF_024606255.1 Endozoicomonas sp. SESOKO3 | reverse complement strand
ACTTTAAGAAACCGGATATCAAAGCCGCCGGGTTGTTCGCCCTGCCAGCAGGTGGTGAAAACAAGAACCCTGTGGCCTCTTTTCTGGCATTCAAGGGCAATTCTCAGGAAATCTCTCTGCAACCCCCCAAAAGGAAAATACTTGTAAAGCGCAAACGCCAGTATCATGAAGGCTCCTCTGGCAGAAGCTTCTCCAGGTAGGGCCAGACATAATCGGGAGTCATGGGCGTGAAGATTTCCGGGTCGGCTTTAGGGAGCTGACGCTCAGGGCACTGGTCAACAGTCAGATGAGTTTGAGAGCTTCCGTAGGCTCCTACCCGGTCGGGACGGGTCGGACCATAGAGAGAAACAGCGGGTGTTTCCAGAGCTGCCGTTAGATGACCCAGTCCCGTATCGACTGCAACCGCAGCTTTAGCATTGGCTATGACGCCAGCAATGCACGTTAGACTGAGGCGTGGCAGCACCTCAATATTATCGGAACTCTTTGCAATGCAATTGGCTCGCTCTCTCTCTTTTTCGTTGCCCCACGGAATGACGATATGCATCCCGGCTGCCTGAACTTTTTGAGCCAGTTGACACCAGTAGGTTTCTGGCCAGTGTTTGGTAGGCCATGTGGTGCCATGGATAAAGACGACATAGGGTTTATTTTTAACCAGGTCGTCATCGAACCTGGATTGGTCGAGCAAAAACTGTCCGGGTTGCTCTGGCAATGGGTAGTTTAGCGATTTGGCGAACAGCTGACGTACACGCTCTACTGCGTGTTGTTCCCAGTTTACCTTTTGTGGAAAGTTATAAAATTTTGCAACAACAGGCTCTCTGGCTGAGTTTTTATCCAATCCGAACTTAGGGCCTTTTGCCATGCGGGTAATCAGGGCACTCTTCAGCAATCCCTGGGCATCAATGACGGCATCATACTGTCTGGCTTTAAGATCCTTGCGAAAACGACACCACTCTCCTGAACTGACTGTATTCAGGATCGAATTTCGCCATCGGCGCACAGCGACAGGTATGACTTTATCGACAGCAGGGTGCCAGCGCGGGATTTCTGCAAACCCTTCTTCGACGACCCAGTCAAACCGGATACCCGGAATGGCTTTTGCGGCATCGGTTAGGGCTGGAAGCGTGTGAATTACGTCGCCCATAGATGTGGTTTTTACAATAAGCACTTTCAACCCTGAATCTCCAGAGTCTGCTCACCAGAGAGTCGCTTCAGGGCGTCCAGAACCATTTCGGGTCCCAGCTTTTTCATACAGTCCATATGTTCCAGAGGGCATTCACGTTTGAAACAGGGGCTACAGTTCAGTCCCAACCAGAGTGTTTCACTGTTGTCGTTCATTGGGGGGGTATGAGCGGCAGTGGTTGAGCCGTAGACAGCCACCAGTGGTCGAGAAAGTGCAGCGGCAATGTGCATAAGACCAGAGTCGTTTGAAACCACAGCACTGGCCAAAGACATCAGGTCAACAGCATCGGCCAGAGTGGTTTGTCCTGCCAGATTAAAACAACGCTTTTGCAGGTTTCCGGGCAGGTAACTCATGATTTCATCGGTGACAGCGCGGTCTTTTTCGGAGCCGAATAACCA
>NZ_JAHHPR010000724.1:0-2255 GCF_024606255.1 Endozoicomonas sp. SESOKO3 | reverse complement strand
GATCTACAACCTTATCGACACCGATATCCAATGCCATCTTGGTCACGCCAATATTGCTGGACTTCTTCAAAACCGTTTCGACATCAATGGTTCCAAAGCCTCTGACATCCTTAACTGCATTTTGTCCAACACGCAGGTAGCCAACGCCGGTTTCAATCCGGGTATAGCGATCATATTTGCGGGTCTCCATGGCTGCCGCCACAGTAAAGGGCTTGAGGGTAGAACCCGGCTCCACCAGATCAGTCATCACCCGGTTTCTCATGCGGTAAGGCTGAAGCCCGATGCGATTATTCGGGTTGTAGGACGGCTGATTGACCATAGCCAGAATCTCTCCGGTCTGGACATCCATCATCACCAGCGAGCCCGCTGTGGCTTTGGCTTTTTCTACGGCACTCTTCAGCTCACGATAAGCCATATACTGGAGTCTGGAATCAATACTCAGCATCAATTCCTTGCCAGGTTGAGCGCCTTCCACGAGCTCGACCTCCCTGGCAAGGCGCCCCCGACGATCTTTCAGCAGCCTGCGGGTTCCCTCGGAGCCAGTTAGCCAATGGTCATATCCCAGTTCAAGCCCTTCCTGACCTTTGTCATCAATCCCCGTAATACCCACCAAATGCGCCGTCACTTCGCCCATAGGGTAGTAGCGTCGCTGCTCGTCAAGAACATGCACACCCGGCACTTTCAGAGCTTCGATTTTCCCAGCCTGCTCAGGTGTCATCTGGCGCTTTAGATAAATAAACTCTTTCGCAGCGTTCTTTTTTACTCTGTTTGCCAGCCAACCTTTGTCAACCTGCAGAGCTGCTGCCAGTTTATTCCAGTCTTCTGGCACCTTAATCAGGTCCTGAGGGTCAGCCCAGACGGTCATAACAGGGGCACTTACCGCTAAAATCTTACCGTTCCGATCAAATATGACGCCCCGGTGAGCAGGTATAGACTCATGACGAACAGACCGTTTGTCACCTTCGTTCTGAAGAAAATGACGATTTAAAACCTGAAGATCTACGAGACGGTAACAAATCACCAGGCCAGCCACGACAAACAACAGTTGCAGAAGCTTGATTCTCCAACGATAAGGCATAGCCTTTTCCTCACCAGCCTGTTTTTTTCTGCTGGCACTGGCTGGCCTTGTTGCAGTTTTCACGGTACCACCATTTTTATACGTCCAGCGTTTGGCACTTCCATATCCAATTCATCCCTTGCAATTTTTTCCACTCGCCCCGGACTGGTCAGGGAACTGTGCTCCAGAAGTAACTTCCCCCATTCGACCTGAGCTTTGTTTTTCTGCTCAAACTCCTGCTGAAGCTCATTATGAAGCCGCCTGTTTTCATGCTCGACGAAGCTCACAGCAACGCCTGACACAAGAACACAGGTCAACAGCAATGCATTGACTAAATTGGATTTCTGAAACAACACCAGCAGCAGTTTGCTATCCATTTTTTCAGCCTTCTCAGATTAGCTTCTCAGCAATTCGCATGACGGCACTCCTCGCTCTTGGATTAGCTTTAACCTCATGTTCACCCGGCTTGATCGCTTTACCGATAGGCCGCATTCTCTTATTCAGCTGATCTTCCCTTACCGGCATCCAGCGCGGCAGCTCATCACCCTTGGCCTGTTTTCTGATAAACCTTTTGGCAATTCTGTCTTCCAGCGAGTGGAAGCTGATGACTACCAGACGTCCACCTGGCTTGAGTACTTCCAATGCGATATTGAGACAATCCACCAAATCGTCCAGTTCGCGATTGATATAGATGCGAATGGCCTGAAACGCACGGGTTGCCAGGTGCTTGTTCTTCTCTCTGGAAGGGCTGGCAGAGGCAATAATTCCCGCAAGGCGTTTTGTGGTCGTAATAGGCTCTTCTTCCCTTTCCCTGATAATGGCCCGGGCAATTCTGCGCGAAAAACGATCTTCGCCGAGCTCCCAGATCACCTTACTGATTTCCTTTTCTTCAGCACGATTAATCCACTCGGCCGCACTTTCCCCCTGCGTGGTATTCATCCGCATATCCAGCGGACCATCCTGCATGAAGCTGAAACCCCGCTCAGCGTTGTCCAACTGAGGCGAAGAAACACCCAGATCCAGCAGAACGCCTTCCACTTCCTGACCATCAAGAACCTCTTCCAGTTCAGCAAAAGAACCGTGATAAATGGAAAAACGGCTATCCATTTCAGCCAGTTCACGAGCTACAGCTACCGCCCCCGGATCCCTATCGATACTGATGAGCCTTGTCTATTGATTTATCCACAGGATGAGTGGG